>JAFVSF010000162.1 GCA_017503885.1 Clostridia bacterium | reverse complement strand
GTCAAACCACGGTGGTGAAGTTCTTGCTTACGTATGGTAAGGAGGTTCGAATATGTCAAGAATTGGTAGAGAACCAGTAAAAGTTCCAGCAGGCGTTACTATTACTGCTGATAACGGATTACTTACCGTAAAAGGACCAAAAGGAACGCTTACTCAAGATTACGATGCAACTTGCATTTCCTTCACTTTAGAAGGCGACGTTGCACACGTAGTAAGAGCAAACGATGAAGCTAGCGTAAGAGCTAAACACGGCTTATACAGAGCACTTTTAAGCAATATGGTTGTAGGCGTTACTGCTGGTTACGCTAAAACCCTCATTGTTAACGGTGTAGGTTGGAAAGTTGCAAAGCAAGGCAACAAGGTTGTATTAAACGTAGGTTTCTCACACCCTGTTGAAATCTTTGAAAACGAAGACATTAAGCTTGAATGTCCTTCTATCACTGAAATCGTAGTAAGTGGTATCAATAAGGAAAAAGTTGGTCAATACGCAGCAACTGTAAGAAGCATTAGAAAGCCAGAACCTTACCACGGTTACGGTATCGCTTATAAGGGCGAAGTAATCGAACGTAAGGAAGGTAAGACTGCCGGCAAATAAGGAGTAAACTGATATGATAGCTAAAATTGATAAAAATGCAGACAGAAAGAAGAGACATGAGAGAGTAAGAGTAAAGATCTCTGGTACTCCTGAATGTCCTAGACTTTGTGTTTATAGAAGTTTAAACAACATTTACGCGCAGATTATCGACGACGTAAATGGTAAGACACTCGTTGCTTGCTCGACCAAGGAAAAGGCAGTAGCTGAACAGCTTGGTGACAAGACTAAAGTAGAACAAGCTAAGGTAGTAGGCATTGAGCTTGCTAAAAAGGCTCTTGCAAAAGGTATCGAAGAAGTTGTATTCGACAGAGGCGGTTACCTTTACATTGGTAGAGTTGAAAGCTTAGCAGACGGCGCCCGTGAAGGCGGATTAAAATTCTAAAAAGGAGGAACGAAATAATGGCAAGAGAGAATACTAGACCTCAAAGAAAGAATGATCGTGACGACGGTCTTTGCAAAAAACTTATAGCCGTTAACCGTATTACGAAAGTTGTAAAAGGCGGACGTAAAATGCGTTTCTCCGCTCTCGTTGTTATCGGTGACGAAAACGGCAGAGTAGGCTGCGGAAGCGGCAAGGCTAACGAAGTTCCTGAAGCAATCGAAAAGGCAACAGCACAGGCTAAAAAGGCAATGAAGAAAGTATCACTCGTTGGTACGTCTATCCCACATACCGTAGTAGGTAAGTTTGGTAGAGGATCAGTTCTTATGATGCCTGCAGCAGAAGGTACCGGTGTTATCGCTGGTGGCCCTGTACGTGCCGTAATGGAAGCAGCAGGAATTAAGAACATCAGAACTAAATCTCACGGAACTTCTAACCCTGTAAACATGGTTAAAGCAGTTATTGCAGGTCTTAACGAACTCAAGACTGTTGAAGAAGTTGCAGCACTTCGCGGAAAGACCGCTGAAGAGATTTTAGGTTAATAGGAGGAACTTTAAATGGCACAAGTAAAAGTAACTCTTGTAAAGAGCACTATTGCATGTCTTCCAAAGCAAAAAGCTGCGGTTGCTGCATTAGGTCTTAAAAAAATAAATCAATCTAAGGTTTTTACCGACTGTGATACTTTACAGGGACAACTTAAAGTTGTTTCTCACTTGGTAAAAGTCGAAAACGTATAAGGAAGGTTAAAACTATGAGAATTGATACTTTACAGCCTGCAGAAGGCGCAAGAACTTCCAAGAAAAGACTCGGACGTGGTATTGGTTCCGGACTCGGAAAGACCAGTGGTAAGGGTCATAAAGGACAATGGGCAAGAAGTGGTGGTGGCGTAAGACCAGGATTTGAAGGTGGTCAAATGCCTCTTACCCGTAGAGTTCCAAAGCGTGGCTTTAACAATCATTTCAGAAAGGTTTACGCAGTTGTAAACCTTGACGTACTTTCCGGTTTTGATGCTGGTACCGTAGTAGACTACGACCTTCTTTGGAGCATGGGTCTCATTAAAGAAGTTAAGGGTGCAGTAGGTCTTAAGGTGCTTGGCAATGGTGAACTTAACGTTGCTTTAACTGTAAAAGCTGCTAAATTCTCAGCTGCTGCTAAAGAAGCTATTGAGAAAGCAGGCGGTACTGCAGAATTAGCATAAACCACCCAAAACGGAGGTAGAAAATGTTTGAGACGTTAAAAAACGCATTTAAAGTAAAAGAGATAAGAATTAAGATATATTGGACTCTTTTGTTCCTTCTTCTTTACAGAATAGGTTGTTATATACCTGTTCCTGGTATAGGAACGTCGCTTATTCCCGACGAGTTCAGTAATAACTCTTATCTTAGCATAATGAGTATGATGACTGGTGGCTCGCTTGCAAACGGAACTTTGTTTGCAATGGGTATCGGTCCTTACATCAACGCATCGATTATAATGCAACTTTTAGCTGTAGCAATTCCTCCTCTTGAAAGATTATCTAAACAAGGCGAAGAAGGAAGAAAGAAGATAGCTTCTTATACAAGATATCTTACTATCATCCTTGCTATAGTACAATCTGTTGGTATTTTATTAGGATATGGTGAAGTTTATAACGGTTATGCAAGCCTCAGTTCAATCATTGCTGGTGGCGTAACCGATAAGGTATTCCCTAAATTCTTAAGCTACGTTATAATCGTACTTTTCTATACTGCAGGTACTTGCGTAACCATGTGGATAGGCGAAAGAATTACCGATTACGGTGTATCTAACGGTATTTCTCTCCTCATCTTTGCTGGTATTATCGCATCTGCTGGTATTTTCTTCGGTCAACAATTTGCTACAATCTTTGCAAATAAGAGTTTTGATAGAGAAGCATTCTTATTCTTAATCATCTACTTAATCATAGTTGTAGTTGTATTTAGTGCAATCATCTTTGTTGACTTAGCAGAAAGAAAGATAAGCGTTCAATATGCTAAACAAGTTAAGGGTAGAAAAATGTACGGCGGACAGTCTACCGTTATTCCTATTAAGGTTAACGCAAACGGCGTAATGCCACTCATCTTCGCTTTCTCAATTATGACATTCCCAGAACTTATCATGACTTTATTTAAAGCAGATAATGCTCTTGGTTGGTGGCAAAGATGGCTCGGCTCTCAGTCGCAATACCCATTCTATGCAATTATACTTGCATTACTCATCGTATTCTTTGCATTCTTCTATTCACAAATTCAATTCAATCCAGAAGACATTTCAAAGACTATACAACAAAACGGCGGATTCATTCCTGGTATAAGACCTGGTAAGCCAACTGCAGATTATCTCAAGAGAATTTCTAACAGACTTACCCTTTTCGGAGCAATTTTCCTTGCTCTCCTCGCTCTTATACCTACAGTAATTTTGAACTTCATCCCAACCATTACAAGTGGTGGTGCGTTCAATGCAACAGGTATGCTCATCTGCGTTTCAGTAGCCCTTGAATTCAACACGGCTCTTGAATCTCAAATTATGATGAAGAATTATAAAGGATTTTTAAAGTAAGATGAACGTTATATTACTTGGAGCACCTGGTGCTGGTAAAGGTACTCAAGCAGTTAGACTTGCAGAGAAGTACAATATTCCACACATTTCTACAGGTGACATATTTAGAAGCAATATAAAAGGTCAAACCCCTATCGGAATAGTTGCCAAGTCTTATATAGACAAAGGGCAACTCGTTCCGGACGAGGTTACAATCCAGATAGTTAAGGAGAGACTTGAAAAAGAAGACTGCAAAAACGGTTATCTTTTAGACGGTTTCCCAAGAACGGTTTCTCAAGCTGAGGCTTTAGATACTTTCTCTAAAGTAGAGGCTGTCGTTAACGTAGACGTTCCACTTGGTAAACTCTTAAAGAGAATTACTGGTAGAAGAGTTTGTGGCAAATGTGGTGAATCTTACCACGTTGACTACTTAAATGGTAAGACTGACTGTGCTAAATGTGGAGCAGAACTTATTCAAAGAGCGGACGACAACGAAGTGACCGTAGCATCAAGACTTGAAGTATACGAAAAACAAACCGCGCCACTTATTGAATATTACGCTCAAAAAGGCGTACTTTTAACGGTAGATGGCGACGGGGATATCGAAAAAGTATTTAACTCTATTTGCGAGAAGTTAGGTTAAAATGATTCACGTAAAAACTGACAAAGAAATCGAGCTTATGCGAGTTGCTTGTAAAATAACCGGCGATACTTTAAAACTCTTGGAGGAAAAGATAAGACCGGGTATGACGACGAGAGAACTTGACAAAATAGCTTACGATTATATCGTTTCGTGTGGTGCAAAGCCCTCTTTCCTTGGTCTTTACGGATTTCCTGCAACAACTTGTATATCAATAGATGAAGAGGTTGTTCACGGTGTTCCGTCAGACAGAGTGATAGAAGAGGATATGATTGTAAGTGTAGACGTGGGTGCGTATATAAACGGATTTCACGGCGATGCTGCAAGAAGTATTTTTGCAGGACAAATAAGCCCGGAAAAAAAGAGACTTATCGACGTTACGAAGGAATGTTTCTTTGAAGGTATTAAAGGTATTTGCGTAGGTAGTGCGCTCGGAGATATCGGTGCTCAAGTTCAAGCCCACGCTGAAAAGAACGGCTACTCTGTTGTAAGAGATATGGTCGGTCACGGCATAGGCAGACAAATGCACGAAGACCCAAGCGTTCCTAACTATGGCAGAAGAGGAACGGGAGTTCGTTTAAAAAGAAATACTACTTTGGCTGTTGAACCTATGATAAATATGGGTAGACACGAAGTTTTGATAAACGGACTTAACTGTGTAACTAAAGATGGTTTACCATCTGCACATTACGAAAATACAATTTTGATAGGAGATAACGGCGTTGAAATTTTAACGCTTTAATCCGAAAATAGCAGGAAGATGCGTGCACAATTCTGA
Organism: Clostridia bacterium; assembly: GCA_017503885.1. Lineage (GTDB taxonomy): Bacteria > Bacillota > Clostridia > Christensenellales > Borkfalkiaceae > UBA10281. Next base: position 1,165 of record JAFVSF010000162.1, on the reverse strand, counting down.
TGGTGTAAAAGTGTAAACTTTTAACAAAAAAAGGAAGAAGCTGAGAGCACGTGTCGAAAGGCAAATTAAGTGGAAAATTCCACGCATAATGAATTGGAGGAATAAACTGTGTCAAAAGACGGTGTTATAGAGGCAGAAGGCGTAATACTTGAAGCGTTGAAAGGTGCACAATTTAAAGTAAAACTTTCTAACGGTTTTGTTATAACTGCCTACATTTCGGGAAAACTCAAGCAGAATTATATTAAAATAATTCCAGGCGATTCAGTTAAGATAGAAATGAGCCCTTATGATTTGACTAAAGGTCGAATAGTTTGGCGTAGCAAAAGCTGACAATTTTGTTAATTTACTTAAAATCGGAGGATTAAAAAATGAAAGTAAGACCATCAGTGAAACCTATGTGCGACAAGTGCAGAGTTATTAAGAGAGAAGGTAAGGTTATGGTTATTTGCTCAAAGAACAAGAGCCATAAGCAAAAACAAGGTTAATTACTTTTAACTAACCGAGACCCTTTATCTCGGTATATCGGGAAACCGAACACAAAAAATTATTAAATTATAAAAAATTCGGAGGATATACAAAATGGCTCGTATTGCCGGTGTAGATTTACCAAGAGAAAAGCGTATAGAAATCGGTATCACTTATATTTATGGTATCGGTAGACCTACTGCAACAAAAATATTAGAAGCTACTGGAGTTAACCCTGACACTAGAGTTAAGGATTTAACTGAAGATGACGTAGCAAAACTTAGAGATTATATCGAAAACAACCTCAAAGTAGAAGGTGAACTTAAAACTGAAGTTAGCCTTAACATCAAGAGACTTATGGAAATCGGATGCTACAGAGGTTTAAGACACAGAAAAGGTCTTCCAGTAAGAGGACAAAGCACGAAGAGAAACGCAAGAACAAGAAAAGGTCCTCGTCGTACTGTTGCTAAGAAGAAGACCGCTAGTAAATAAGAGAAGGAGGATATTAAACAATGGCTGTTAAGAAAGTTGTTAAAAAACGTAAAGAGTTTAAAAATGTTGACAAAGGTCAAGTTCATATTAAGTCCTCTTTCAACAATACTATTATAACCATTACCGATGCAAACGGTAACACTATTACTCAATGCAGTTCGGGCGCGCTTGGATACAGAGGCTCAAGAAAGAGCACTCCGTTTGCCGC
>JAFVSF010000161.1 GCA_017503885.1 Clostridia bacterium | reverse complement strand
TGCCCTTAAAGACGCCATCATTAAATTTTCAGTTGCCCCAACGCTTGGAAACCTTAACGTCACGTCGCTTGCCGTCAAGTTTTTGCCGTTAAAAATCTTTTCTTCGCCCTCAAAGACGTTTACACCCAACGATTTTAGTCCATCAACGTGAATATCTATCGGTCTTTCGCCTATATTGCAACCGCCGGGCATATGAATAGATGCACATCCAAACCTACAAATAAGTGCCCCAACGATAAAGAGCGATGCTCGAATTTCAGCTGTTAAACAAGGTGGCAACACCCAACTATTTACATCTTTTGTATCTATACAAAGCGTATCTTCCTCGAAATGATAACAACCACCTAACGACTTTATTATCTCGCACATAATAAGCACGTCGTTTATTTTAGGACACCTTCTTATCCTAGTTTTCCCTTCTCTTATTATACTTGCGGCAATTAGAGGTAATATCGAATTTTTAGCCGACTGCAATTCAACTTTTCCTATCAGTTTATGGCCACCACTTATTATAAACTTTTCCATTTTACCTCCACATACAGATATTCTATTTTATGACAAGTGGCATTAAAAAGTTAACTGCTTTTAGATACGTTAAACACCACTCCGTATGCAAATAAAAAAGTTATAAGCGACGTGTTTCCTGCTGAAACTAACGGCAAGGGTAAACCCGTTGGGGGAATACTTCCTGTAACGACTAACGCATTGACTAGAGATTGTATGCCCATTATTGCCGATATTCCTGTTGCTAGCATAAACCCAAAATAATCCCTGCTTTTTATGCCAACTCTTATCCCCCTAATTACTATGTATGATATCAATGCAAATAATACGACTAGACCTATAAATCCTATTTCCTCGCCAATAACAGCCAAAATAAAATCACTTTCTGAAAAAGGTAAAAACCTAAACTTTTGCCTAGAATTTAAAAGCCCAACACCAAATAGTCCACCAGAACCTAAAGAATAAAGCGATTGAATAAGTTGATACCCTTCTCCTTTAGGAGATGCCCAAGGATTTAAAAAAGCAGAGAGTCTTTTAAGCCTATAAGGTTCGGCAATTATAAGTAAAGGCACGCAGGCAACTATCGGTGCTAACACCAATACAAAATGACCGATTTTCATACCTGAAACGTATAAAAGAGCAAGCATCAAAAGTCCAAAACAAACTGTAATAGACATATTGGGTTCTAAAATTATACAAAGACAAAGTAATCCACCTACAACCATTACTGGCAAAACGCCCAAAAAACTTTTCGCCCTAAGTGGGTTTTTATCAAAATACGAAGCAACGAAAATCACGTAACAAACTTTTGCAAGTTCTGACGGTTGAATAGTTATTCCCCCTATCTTTATCCATCTTGTTGCACCATAATTTGAAAAACCTAGAGGGGTAAAAACCAATAATAACAAGACTATTGCCACGCATACTGCAAAAACACCCAACTTCTTGTATTTTTTATAATCAAATTTTGCACCAAATAACATTGCAAAATAGCCAACTATTAACCCAACTAAATGTTTTTTTACCACATAAAATTCATCGCCATAAGTTATTTTAGATGAGTATTTACTTGCAGAATAAACGAAGAAAAGACCTATTAATGATAGAAAGATTACCGAAAAAAGGAGGGGAAAATCTCCACTCCTTTTATTTTGCTTTATATTTGTACGTATATTTGTGTTATCCATTAAAATTCTCCACGTAGCGTATAAATTCATCTCCTCTTTGTTCAAATCACTAAACTTATCGAAACTGCTACAAGCAGGACTTAAAAGAACGCAGTCCCCTTCGATTGCTAAAAGTTTTGCCAAATCTATTGCTTTATAAAAATCTTCTGTCAGCGAAAGGTTATCATACCCCACTTTCTTTGCACTCTCTAAAAGGCTATATCTACTCTCTCCCGTTAAGACAACGGATTTAACCTTACTGCTTTTAATTTTTTCAAATAACGAATCAAACGAAACACCTTTATCCTTTCCTCCCAAAATCAAAACCATTGGCTTTGCGATGGAATCTATTGCTTTACAAGTTGCGTCTATATTAGTCGCTTTTGAATCGTTTACAAAATCAACACCATTAACGGTTGTAACGTGTTCTATTCTATGCTTAACGCCTTTAAAAGCCTTAGCCCCACGAATTATACTCTCATCAGAAATTCCCAATGCTTTAGCAACGCAGACTGTTGCAAGGAAATTTAAAATATTATGCTCTCCCTTTATTGGCAATTCTTCAACGTCAACGATTTCTTTACCCTTAAAATAAATTTTATTATCCTCTAAAAAACATCCGTCTACCTTTGTTTTTACTGAAAAATAAATAACCTTTGCCTTTGTCTTAGCACCCAACTTCTGCACTAACGGATCATCGTAACAAAGTACGGCATACTCACTTTCTTGCATATTTTTTAGTATTCTACTCTTTACGTATAAGTAGTTTTCCATATTGTAATGGCGAGATAAATGGTCTGGCGTAACGTTAGTTATAACTGCTACGTGTGGGCAAAAAGCACTCACTGTTTCAAGTTGAAAACTAGACGTTTCAACTATTGGAAAATCACTTATGCTCAAATTCTCAACTTTAGAAACGAAAGGCGTACCGATATTACCACAAAGAACGGTATTTAGTCCTGCATCTTTTAAAACTGCATCAATCATAGTACACGTTGTAGTTTTACCATTTGTGCCTGTTACGGCAATAATGGGTGAATTGCAAAAACAATAAGCAAGTTCAAGTTCTCCCATTATCCTCTTGCCTAATTTTTTTGCTTTTATCGGCAAATCGTGATCTATCGCAACGCCTGGACTTAAAACCAAAACGTCTATTCCCATCAACAAATCGTAAACTTCTTTTTTATTTATCCATACTGCCCCATATTCTTCTAGCCTTTTGCATTCATCTGCTATCTTTTTACTGTCGCTATCGTCGTAAACGTAACATTTAGCACCGTTAGAAAGCAAAAAACTAGTTGTTGCAAGTCCACTTTTTGACATGCCAACCACTAAACCTTTGTCTCTTTTTAACTTCATAACCCCTCCGTTATAGATAAGAAATTACGCAGATTATACCTAAAAACAGAGTAATCAACTTATAGCCCACGGCTATTTTACTTTCATCAAAGCCTTTTTGTTGAAAATGATGGTGCAAAGGAGCCATTAAAAATATTCGTTTCTTAGTTTTTTTGTAGTAGATAACCTGCATTATTACGGATATGCTAGATAGCACGTAAATTATGCCAATAATTGGAATATAAAGTATATTTCCACTGACAATAGAAACGATTGCAACCAACCCCCCTAGAGAAAGCGAGCCTGTGTCGCCCATAAACACCGACGCCTTATGAGTATTGTACAACAAATAGCCTACCAAAGCCCCTGAAATTGAAAAACATAGTAAAGCGATATTTTTATTCTCTGCAATAGCCATAGCACTTTTTAAAGAAGAACTTTGCAAAAAAATTATAGTACCTAAAGCAAGAAAAAATATATAAGTTACGCCACCTGCAAGACCGTCTAATCCGTCGGTAAGGTTTACGCTATTTGTAGTTGCAACAAATACTAAAATACAAAGAGGCACAAACCAAAACCCAACGTTTATTGATTTATTTGCAAAGGGTAAGTTTAATATTGAAAAACCCCTAGTTAACGTTACAACTGCAACAATCACAGCAATTACAAGTTCAAAAATAGTCTTTTGAATTGCTCCCAACCCTTTATTCCGTTTTAGTCTTATTTTTAAAAAGTCGTCGATAAAACCAACGCCCATATAACTTATTCCTACTGCAAGGCTGACTAATGATAAATATTTGCTATCTTTAGAAAAAGTAAAAAATGACAAAACGGCAGACAAAATAAAAATGAAACCACCCATTGTAGGCGTTCCACTTTTATAGTTGTGCTCGGTTACGTAATTTAAGATATTTTGCCCAAATTTTAATTTTCTAAGAATTGGAATAATAAACCAACCTAATGCTATGGAAAAACAAAGCGATGCTAAAAACGCCGATAAATATAACTTCAAAAATTAAGCCTCCATTAAGGACAAATATTCTAAAACTTCTTTTTTATCACTAAAAATTCTTCGTTCACCTAATATTTCTTGATACTCTTCAGCACCCTTTCCTGCAATGACTAAAACGTCGCCTTTGCCAACTTTGTCTAGTGCGTATTTTATTGCACTTTTTCTGTCCTTTATTGTTATGTAATTATACGTTACTTGCTTTATTCCGTTTTCAATTTGCCTAATAATATCACACTCGTCTTCATACCTAGGATTATCACTAGTAACAACTGTAAAATCAGCGATTTGTCCTGCAATTTTTCCCATAATTGGTCGCTTTTGTTTTTCTCTGTTTCCACCACAACCAAACACGCAAAACAGTTTTCTACTACATATATTTTTCATAGAATTTAAAGTTTGATACAGCCCGTCGGGAGTGTGAGCATAGTCTATAAAAACAGTGCAACCTTTTATTGTTGCAATAGGTTGAGCCCTGCCCTCAATAGGTTTTATTTTACCAAGAGCCTTAGCCAAAACGTACGTTTTTACACCAAAAGTAGCCGAAACGGCACAACATGCCAACGTGTTATACACGTTCACTTTGCCGTATAAATTGCTTTTTATTTCATATATTACGTCAAATAAATTTATTACGTATTCTATACCGTCTTGTCTTTCTTCAACGTTTATTGCAAAAACGTCTGCTGGGTTATCAATGCCATAAGATATAACTTTACCTTTGGCACATTTTAAAATCTCTCTGCCCAAACTATCGTCACTATTTACTATCATATACCTGCAATTTTTTCCGTCAAAAATACTCTTTTTAGTATTGCGATAATTTTCAAAGTTTTCAAAATAATCAAGATGGTCTTCCGTGCAATTAGTAAATATTAGGGAGTGGAAATATATACCCTCACATCGCCTTTGCTCTATTGCGTGTGCCGAAACCTCCATAACGAGTATTTCTACGCCGTTTTTTACCATTTCGTTAATTAGTTTATATAAATCTAGACAACTTGGAGTTGTAAGTTTTGAAGGAAACGTCTTTCCTTTGTAAAACGTTCCTATCGTACCCGTTACGCCAACTTCAAAACCACCTTCTAAAAGCAAATTACAAAGCACGTGACAAATAGTCGTTTTTCCATTTGTTCCAACCACCCCTACTATTCTCAAATCCTCTTGTGGATTACCCCAAAAAGCCTTTGCAATTTGTGCCATAGCAACTTTTACGTCTTTAACTATTATTACACACAAATCAATTTCTACGAGTTCTTGGCTAACGACTATTTTACAACCTTTTTTTTGGGCTTCAACTAGATATTTTTTACTCTCTTTTTCATAAATAAACAAACTTCCTTCTACAACCTCTTTTGAGTTGTTCGTTACGTCCGTTATTTCATCGGGAAGAACACCTTTTATATCTATGTAATCAATTTGTTCTATTAACTTATTAACTTCCATAAAAACCTCTTTTTTATATATTAAACTCTAATTTTAGCAGTATTTACCTATGTTTTTACAATTTATTATTCCTTGGAAAATTTCTTTTACAAGTGGTGCTGCAACAGTAGAACCATACTGCCCTCCCACTGGCTCGTCTACAATAACTAACGCTAGATATTCGGGATTATTCGAAGGAAAAAACCCTATAAAACTCATAACGTATTTACCTTGAGAAATAACACCGTTTTCATATTTTTGTGCAGTACCCGTTTTACCACCGATTTTATAACCCTCTATATACGCTTGTTTACCACTTCCGTTTTCAACTACACCCTCTAAATAACTAGCCAATATTTTAGACGCCTCTTCACTTATAACTCTTCTAACAAATTTTTCTTTTATAACTTCGGCAACTTTTCCATACTCATCGCTTATTTCACTTACAAAATAAGGGCTAAAATACTTACCTCCATTAACTGCCGACGCTGTTGCACACGCAAGTTGAATTGGAGTAACTGCAATGGTTTGCCCAAAACTAATTCTTGCCAAATCGCCATTTTTAACAGCACTCTCCGGTAGTAGCATACCTATTGCTTCGCCTTGAAAGTCAACGCCCGTACACTGACCGTAACCAAACGCTTTAATATATTCATACATCTTCTCTTTTCCCAATGCCAATGCTATATCGACAAAACAAGGATTGCAACTGTTATTTAATGCCATTGCAAGATTTTCATTTGAGTGCTTTCCGTTATCGTGATTACTCCAGCATTTTATCTTTTTGCCATCAACGTATCTATACCTGCTTGAATTGAAAACGTAGTCGTTTGAAAATGCGTTTGGATTACCTTTTAAATATTCTTCAATATTTGCCGCTGCAGTCAATATCTTAAACGTAGAACCCGGTTCGTACGAATCTACTACAAGCGAACATCTACCCAATTTATTCAAAAGTTTGACGTCATCTCTCGGTAACTCGTTCAAATCGTAGCAAGGGTATTGCGTCATGGCTAATATTTGTCCATTTTGTGGGTTCATAACCAATACTGATGCAGATTTTGGCGTATATTCGTTATACGCTTTTTCTATTACAGCGTCGCAAATACTCTGAATTTCGTAATCAATGGTAAGTTTAACGTTTAAGCCGTTTGTTGCAGGGACGTATCTGGCATTTTTGCCTTCAATATCTTTACCAACCAAATCTGCCTCGTATAAAATTTCCCCATCGTAGCCTTTTAAATACTCGTCGTAAACCTTTTCAATTCCAGTCAACCCCATTCCATCGTAAGACGTATACCCCAATACTTGACTTAAACTCTTTCCGTATGGATAAGTTCTTGCATAATCTGGACTATAATACACCCCTTGTAAATTATATTGCCTAAGCCTTTCAATATCTTGACTGCCAACTTGTTTTTTTACTGTTAAAACAGAGTTATTTGTATTTATTATCTTTGAATAAAGCTGGTCGTAATCAACGTCTAATATTGAAGAAAGGGTTTTAGCAACATCATTTGCGTCCGTAACCGACCTACCTCTTATAAACACTGAATACGTTTGATAATTGCTTGCAAGAACAACCCCGTTTCTATCGGTAATTACTCCACGTCTTGCGACTAACGGCAATTCTCTCGTCCATTGGTCTATTGCCCTCGACTGCAATTCTTTGCCCCATACAACTTGAATATAGAACAATCTTGCTAAAATAAACAAAAAAATAAAGGTTATTGCACAAATTAGTGCGAATAACCTCTTTCGTAAAATATTAACGTTTAATGTTTTTATAATATTATCTCCATTTTAAGCTTTTTCCATACCCATTTCTACTGCTTTTTCAATTATGGTCTCGTCGCTCATAACGTTGCCGAGTTCATCCATAACTGCAGAATACTCTTGGTTTAACGTAGTAACTTGAGAAGAATAATTATCAATGGAATTATCAAGATTTTTAAGCATTCTTGAATTGATAACGATAAGTGATAAAATAGTTGCAACTACAAGCGAATATACGGCAACTAAAAGTTTTGCCTTGCTATTAATCTTGTAGTTTTTCTCTACTTTGTTTTTATTTTTTAATTTAAGGTCTTCATATACTTCTGCATTTTCCTTATCGAATTGCATAGTAGTGCTAGAAGGCATAATATCTTCATTTAATGCTTCACGGTGAGCGTCAACCTTTGATGGAGCAATGTTTGCAACGAACTCCATAGTTGGGGTTTGATATTCCATTTTTGTTTTAGTAACAGTAGCATTACTCTTTTTGTTAAAAGCAAATAATTCTTCATAGCCACCTCTAACGATGCTTTCAGCTACGCTTGCCTTTTGAGTTCTTTCTTTAACTAAAGTGTTATTTCTGCTGTTATTATACATATTCTATCTCCCCATTTTTTATAATTAAATTTTTTCTATAATTCTCAATTTTGCACTGTGCGAACGTGAATTTTCTTTACATTCAGTTTCGCTAGCCTCTATAGGCTTTTTTGTCAATATCTTAATCTCTCTTTTCTTGCCACAAACACAAACGGGAAACCTCTTGTCGCATATACAATCAGTTTCAAGGTCTTTAAACGTTTGCTTTACAATTCTATCCTCTAAAGAATGGAAAGTTAAAACAACTAGTCTACCACCCTTTTTAAGTCTTTTAACTATGTCTTTTAAACACTGTCCAAGCCCGTCAAGTTCTTCGTTTACTTCAATTCTAATTGCCTGAAATACTTTTTTTGCAGGATGCCCGTTTTGTTTAAATTTGTAAGGAATGCTCCTATCAATAATTTTTACAAGTTCACCCGTTGTATCTATAGGCTTTATCTTTCTCTCTTCGCATATATTCTTTGCAATATTATCTGCAAACTTTTCTTCCCCATACACGGAGAAAATATACGAAAGTTTAGATTTTTCATAGAAGTTGACTACTTCCCAAGCACTTTTTCCACTAGATTGATCCATTCTCATATCAAGCCTTATCTCGTCGCTTAAGTAAGAGAAACCTCTTTCTCTATTATCAAGTTGATATGAACTTACACCTAAATCTAAAAGTGCACCGTCTATTTGAGGAATTCCCTCCTCATCTAACACGGAAATTATATTTTTAAAGTTTGTATTGTAAAGTTTAAATCTACCACTAAATTCTTTTAGTTTGTCTTCAGCGTTTTTAATTGCGTCTTTATCTAAATCCGTTGCAATAAGTCTACCACTTGGAGCAGTTCTTTTTAATATTTCAAAAGAATGCCCTGCACCACCGAGTGTGCCGTCGAAATAAATTCCACTCGCATTTAAGTTGAGCCCTTCTAAACACTCCTCTTTCATAACGGAATAGTGAACGAATTTCATTATGATAACCTCGATGAAAGCAACGCCATATATTCTTCAAAGGTCTTTTTAGATGTAAGAGCCTCTCTACGCTCTTCACTCCAAATTTCAAGCCTGTTTTTTACACCAACGGTCACGACGTTTTTCTGTATGCCCGCATAATCAAGAAGTGAGTTAGGAAGAAGAATTCTACCTTGATTATCCTCTTCTAAAACCTCGAACGACGCCATATACACTGAAAGTGCAAGTTGCGTTTGAACGTCAAATTGTGGAAGAGAATTAAACTTCTCAATCATCTCAGCGTATTCGCTGTAAGGAAGAACGTAGATACAAGGAGTTACGCCCTTACTAAAAACCAACTTTTCAGAGATGTCGCTCTTGAACTTCGCCGGGATTCTTATTCTGTTTTTTGCATCTAATTGGTGGTAATGCTCACCCGAAAAACATTTCAAAAGAAACACTCCTTTTTTTATGAT
>JAFVSF010000160.1 GCA_017503885.1 Clostridia bacterium | reverse complement strand
GGCAAGTGACGTTGGGAGCGTGACGCTCCACCCATATTTACTCAACATTTATAAAGTGAGATTTAAAGGCTTAGATGCGAGCAAGACAAGGCTCAAAAAGCGATAGCAGGTGGGATAGACCTTGTTGGTCAGCAACGTGACGTTGCATTCGTGTTTTTTCTTTAACTCTTATCAAATGAGATTTAAAGGCTTAGATGCGAGCAAAAGAAGGCTCGTAAAAAAGGGCGGACACGATAGACCTTGTTGGTCATCGTGGTCGCCCTTTTGAAACAGTAACGCACTTTTGCGAAGTATATAAGCCTTTAAATTAAAGAACTGCAACGTTAATAAGCGAAGAATTCCCCCCCTTGCCTATTGGCGTTCCACCTGTCATAACAACCGTTTCGCCCTTTTTAACAAGCCCACTCTCTTTTGCTGCTTGCTTTGCAAAGTAGAAAAGTATATCTACAGAGTTGTATTCTTCACTCATCATAGGAAGAACTCCCCAAGAAAGAGCAAGTTGACGGAACGCCTTTTCATCCGTCGTAAGACCTATAATTGGTATTTGAGGACGGAAACGAGATACCATACGTGCAGTTTTGCCCGTGTGCGTGCAAACTACTATTGCTTTTGCTTTTAAATCCCTTGCTAAAGTGCAAGCAGAGTGCGAAAGTGCCTCGCCTGTAGTAGAAATTATAAACTGCTCTTCTTTTATATTTTGGATGTATTTAGTATTCTTTTCGGCTTGCTCAACTATTTTTGCCATAGCCCTTACAGCCTCTACTGGATATGCTCCCGCCGCCGTTTCGCCAGATAGCATAACTGCACTAGAGCCATCGTAAACGGCATTAGCAACGTCGGAAATCTCTGCTCTTGTAGGTCTTGGGTTATGTATCATAGACTCAAGCATTTCGGTTGCAGTTATACAACGCTTACCAATTATACGACAAGTATCAATAATTTGCTTTTGAATGTTAGGTAGTTCTTCATAAGGAATTTCAACACCCAAATCGCCTCTTGCAACCATAATACCGTCAGAAACCTCTGCTATCTCACGAAGGTTTTTTACACCTTGACGGGACTCAATTTTAGCGATTATATCAATATTTTCGCCACCATTGTCTTTTAAAAACTTTCTTACAGATAAAAGGTCTTCTTTAGTTGAAACAAACGAAAGAGCAATAAAGTCCACGTCGTGCTTTATACCAAATAAAATATCTTCCTTGTCCCTTTCAGACAAAAACTCAAGTTTTAATTCTTTATCAGGGAAATACATACTCTTGTGGTCAGACGTTTCGCCACCCTCTAAAACGGTGGTTATAACGTCGTTTTCTCTAACCTCAACGACCTCAAAAACCATAAGTCCGTTATTAAGGTAGATTTTGTCACCTTTTTTCATAACCTCGCAAATATGCTCGTAGGTAACTGAAACTCTCGTTTCGTCCCCCTCGATATTATCGGTTGTAAATATAAACGTATCGCCCTTTTCAAGCGTTATCTTGCCGTTTTTATACGTTTTAGTACGAAATTCTGGACCTTTTGTATCAAGCAAGATAGGGAGTGGAATACCCCTATCTTCTCTTATTTCTTTAATAATTCTAATCTTTTCGGCATGCTCTTCGTGAGTACCGTGCGAAAAGTTAATTCTTGCTACGTTCATACCTGCGTCGTACATTTTAGAAATTACTTTCTTTGAAGAACTTGCAGGCCCTAACGTGCATACTATTTTAGTTTTTTTCATTTAGTTACCTATATTGTTTTTATTTTACTATTAAAAAGTGGATATTTAAAGACTTAGATGCGAGGCAACGTGACGTTGGGAGCGTGACGCTCCACCCATATTTACTCAACATTTATAAAGTGAGATTTAAAGGCTTAGATGCGAGCAAGACGAGGCGTTTGCTTTTTAGAGGCAGGGGGCGACCTCTTTGGTCGCAGGAATGTCTATAAAACGCAAAGAACAAAGTATTGCGAAGTATATAAGACTTTAAATTATGCTAAGTTTTACAAAGGCATATCGCTCTTTATAATCCCTACAATTATAATCGCTATCCCAAGCACCCGTCATATCAAACGTATATGGAGATACGCTCATTGGTTCAGAAAGGAAGAAGTGGTGTGGTCCGTAGATATTACGGTTACTTGCATAAACGACAAGTTTAATAGTATGTGTATTGCCGTCTGCATAACGAGAAAGGTCTACAAAGTCATCAAACATAAGCATCTTTGCAAATTCACCGTCCACGTAAACTTCAACCAATGCTCTTCTACCACCAACTTTGAGCATACTTGCATCTTTAGTTATAACGATATCTTTTTCAATCTCTATTTTGCCTGCAAAGAACAAAAGTCCTTGAGCAGTAAAGTTATCAGGAAGAAGTGTTTTTTGTGCTTTAGCAATATAATGTTCGCCATCACTAATATATACTACGCCTTCTTCGTGCTTTAGGTTATCACCGTAAACACCAAAGTCACCTCTTATATAAATGCTTTCGAGTTCAGTATCGTAAGATAAGCAGTTTTTAAGTGATTCTTTTTCTGGTGTTACGTCAGAAAGAACGAAGTAAACGTGTTCGCTTTGATAGAAATCTATCTCGTAAACAATTTCGTTTACACCCTCTTTTAAAAGTCCGTTAAGATCTGCAGTAATAAAACTCTTATCTAAAGTGCCTTGACCTGTAAACTCTATCTTTTTACCGTTGACAGAGCAAGAAATTATGCTCATTTGCTCGCTTTCAAGATAAATTCTCTCTGGAATTTCTTTTACGTTGAACGAATATTTAAGATAAATTTTGCCAAGGTGACGCTTATTGATAAGATCGTTAAAAATTGCCATTATATAGGCGTTTTTACTATAATTTACGCCGTCTAACGAAACTTGTGCCTTGTCGATAGTGAGGGAGTTATCAGTTGAAGACAACACTTTCCACTCGCCCGAAAGGTCAACGCAAGAACTGTCGTTTTTACTTGCCGACTCGTATGGTACGTCACTTTCAAAAATAATTGCAGAGCCTGCAAAATCTAAATGAAGGTCAATCTTGCCATCTTTTAAAACAAGTGGCTTACTTTCTAACGTTTCAAGGTCGTATAATACAGGGAATTTAGACTTTAAGGTAATCTTCATATCTACTGCCTTTTCATCAATATTTACAACGTAAAGAAAAGTTCCAAAATCGCCTGTTCTATAAGCACTTCTTACTAACTTGCTATCAGTTTCGATAGTATATTCAAGGTCAGCGATAATATCTTGCATTGTAGCAGTTGCCTTTAAGTCATCAAACGCATAAGGCTCGCCCTCTAAATATTCAGGTTTGCCGTGTTCCATAACAAGTTTACCACCTTGTGCGATAAAATCTTTTAAAAGTGCGTAAGTAGTTTTATCAATCGTTCTCATCCAAGGCATAACAACGTATTTATAAGAGCATTTTCCAACTCTCATAACGCCGTTTTCTACGCTTGCGTGTCTTGACATAAGGTTTTCATCGCCATAGTGGTGAGGTATATTTCTTGCACCGTAATCTTCAATTAACGTAGCAAAACTGTCTTCTAATTCTTTTATCGACTGCCAATCGTTTCTTCTATCGTAAGTCAAATACGCAGTCTTTATTGGATGAAGAATAAGTGTATCTACCCTATTTTTACTCTCTGCAAGCATATAGCCAAGGTATGAGAAATAGTCGTTGAAATGTCTGAACTTGTCGTGCCAAGAGTTATGCTCTGAATAATGAAGTGGATAGTCTCTCTTTCTTTGACCTCTAATAGAATACGGAGAAAGGTGTGTACACATAAGGTTTACACCGTTTACGTATTGCCATTGAGCGATTTTCTTAAGTTCTGCAGGAGTTACGTCCCAACCACAACAAGCAAAAGTTTCGGTCATAACGTGCTTTTTGCCAAGTTGCTCACTTGCAGAGCCTACTTGTTTTGGCATAAGTTCAGTCGTGCAATATCTACCAAGCCAGTCAACGCCTGGGATATGCTCGTACTCATAAAAGTCCATAAGACCTGCACAACACCACATTTGTGCGAACATAGTAGATTCTTCTACTGCATGCCCTGTAAGTTGACAATTATGCTCGTCGCACCAATCGTAAATTTGCTTTGCAAAACTCTCTATAAAGAATTTGTGGAGTGCGTTCCAATATTTGTAACGGAAAGCAAACGCCCCGTCGCAATCTATAAAGAGTTTACCGATTTCATCCCAAAGGTCGATACCGTAAGTATCTTTAAAGTAAGGAATAAGCACCTTTGAATATGCGGTATCCCATCTATAATATTGTGGCTCATCTGTAAAAAAGCCCTTCATAAACGTACCGAAATCTGCACCACACTCTTTTAAATATCTCTCGTGGGTGATGTCGATAAATTTACGAACGATATCCTTATCTAAAATATCTACAACCGATGGGTTTGTCATTATGGTTACGTTTACGTAAGTACCCTCTCCACAAGACTCGTAAACTCTCTTTAAGGTTGTGCCGTCAAGGAAATATACAGCGTCTGCCTTTTCATCAAACTTATCGCAAACTTCACGAGATAAATAGTTTTCGTGATTTGCTGGGTCTTCTAATAGTTTCATACCTGCAAAGCCACTTGGCCAACCGTTTTCGTCGTAACTCCAAGCGTTCATATCTACTTTTTTACTTTCTTCGATACAAGCCTTTATACACTCAAACCACTTATCGCCAAGATATTCGGTCTTTAAACCTCCCCTTGCGTGCATAAAGAAACCACCTATGCCCTTATCTTTCATATCGCGGATTTGTCTAACTAATTCATCTGGCTGTAAGTCGTCGTTCCAACTCCAAAATGGAACTGGTCTATAATCTCTTAAATTGCCTTTTAATATCTCAGTAAGTTTCTTCATACTTGCTCCTTTTCATTTTAGGCTTTATTTTTCAAGTTGACACTCGCAATATATAAAAATATGCGAAAGAGCCAACCTCTCTCGCATACATTATATCATATTTAAATTTTATTGTTCAATAAAATTACAAAAATAATTTCTGCAAATTTTAAGAATTTTCAAGGGTTTTTATATTTAAACCGACCTCTTTTAAAAACAGTGTACAAGTCCCACACTTTGCCCTTGCCTTTTGCACTGCGACTTGACCTCTGCCAAATAAGTTAAAAGGAAAAACTATCGCTATTTTTTGCTCGCAATGCAGTTCTATTAAAAACTCACCGTCAGATAAAATTTCTTCTCCGTGAAAGCCGTTTTCTTGGTGCAAAAACGAAAACTCTATCTTGCCACCGTCGTAATAAACACCGTCTTTGGCTATACGAAAAATCTTGTTAAACTCAATTCTTGTCATTTTTCTCTAAACTCCGTTTATAATAAAAAACGTATTGCTGAACGTAACCAGAATACTCTTTAAACTCATTTAAAAACCACTCGGTTATCTTATTTCTATCCGTCAAATCGCCTTTAAAATCTTCTTTATAAAGCCTTTCTATCCACGTGTCAACAGGAAAACTGTCTACCCTATGATAACCAAAAAGAGCGACGCAATCGGCAACTTTTGCCCCAACGCCTTTAAGCGTCATAAGTGATTTTTTAATCCCATCGGTAGTTAGTTCACTTATTTTATCTAGGTTGATATCTCCATTTATTATAGCATTTGCAACCTCAACCATATATTTTGCTCGATATCCGTAGCCTAAGTTTTTGTAAAACTCTTCTGTTTTTGTTGCAAGCAATTTTGCCGTAGGAAAAGCATAATAACTTTCGCCCATAAATGTCTTTTTTACGCCAAAGGCCTCACTCGTTCGCTCTATAATCGCTTTAATTCTGGGTATCATATTGTTTTGAGAAATTATAAAGGAAAAGAGCATCTCTTCTTTTTGTTGATTTAAAATTCTAACGCCTTTTGCAAGTTTTGCAGAACGAGAAACTATCTCGTGTGGGCTAGAGAGTGCAAAATCGTTTATAACGGAATAATCCCTTTCTAAATCAAAAAAGTGCGTAAAATAGGTAGCGTCTTCACTTGCGATAAAACACTTATCATCCTTTTCGTACAAATAGCACGCTTTATCCCCTGAAAAAACCAAAAAACCGTCGTTAAACGACTTATAGCGAAAGATTTGCCCACACTCGAGCGTATCTTTTATATTAAAGTATTTATTCTCAAAACAAATCTCGTTCATAATAAACCCACAAAAAATTAAAAAAGCGGTGATAAAACACCACCGCAATTTTAGTTAATTATTCAGCTGCGTAAACGCTAACTTGTCTCTTATCTCTGCCAAGTCTTTCAAACTTAACAACACCGTCGATAAGAGCATATAAAGTATCGTCACTACCGATACCTACGTTCTTTCCTGGGTGGAACTTAGTTCCTCTTTGTCTTACGAGAATGTTACCAGCAAGAACTGATTGACCGTCAGCGCGCTTTGGTCCAAGACGCTTAGCTTCGCTATCACGACCGTTTCTAGTGCTACCTACACCTTTCTTATGTGCAAACAATCTGATGAATAACATAATTTCTTGTCCTCCTTCCGATTATTTATTAGCAATCTCAACAATCTTTACTTCAGTAAATGGTTGTCTGTGACCTTGCTTCTTTCTTTCGTTCTTCTTTGCTTTATACTTGAACACGATAATCTTCTTATCTTTATCTTGCTTAAGCACTTCTGCAACTGCCTTGAAGCCTGCTGCTTCTTCTTTTACCTTAATACCGTTTTCGTCAGATACGAGAACAACGTTGAGCTCAACCTTATCGCCTACTTCAGCGTCAAGTTTCTCAAGTCTTACTACGTCGCCAACTACAACTTTGTACTGCTTGTTTCCGTTATCAATAATAGCGTACATTGAAAAATAGACCTCCTGTCTAATCTCGCCGGAACTTATTTTTTGGGCGGTGGCTTGCCACGTCTTCATTACCCTTTCCGAGCGGTTCTTATCTATTATATATTTTTTAACCCCCACTGTCAATTATTTTGACTAGCAAATTTAATGTTTTTGTATATTTTTTTTTAAAAAAAGCATACTACACGCAAAAGGAGACTGCTATGAATTATAAAAACATTGATCACGAGGTTTTAACCTCAATTTACAAAAACGCACACATTGCACTTCAATCCATCTCTAACGTCATAGGCGAGGCTGACCACCCCGATATGAAAAAAGAGTTAAACGAACAGTACGAGGGGTACGAAAAATTTATAGGCGAACTTTCTGCATATATGAAAAGTATTGACCTAGAGCCAAAAGATATAGGTGTTTTAAAAAAGGCTTTTATGTTTACGGCAATAAAAATGAACACACTAACTGATGATTCTAAAAGCCATATCGCAGAGCTTATGATAAAGGGAACGGTTATGGGAATAACCGAACTAATTGAAATTAAAAACGGACACCAAAACGACCTAGGAGAAAAAACTAAGGAATTTTTAAACGGACTACTCCGCCTAGAAGAAGACTACGAACAACGCCTTAAAAAACTTTTATGATATCCATTTATTAAATATATTTCGCCCTGTAGACTGTGCAATTAAAAGATTTTTGCATATTTACGGGGTTTTTTTATTTTTCTTTTTATCTTTTACAATTTCTTAACATTTTGCTAACAAATTGTTATAATATAAGGGCTATAATAATATCAAAAGGAGAGTTTAAATGATAAAAATATTCGTTGTTGAAGATGATTTGGACTTAAATCGCTTTGTGTCAAGTAGCCTTCGTAACGCTGGCTACGACGTAATATCGTGTTTTGACGGACTTGAAGCGTTAGAAAAAATGGATGAGGATAAATGCGATTTACTTCTTACCGATATAATGATGCCCAGAATGAACGGTTTTGAACTTGCAGAAAGCGTTCGTGCTACCGATAAAACAACGCCGATTATTTTTATGACGGCAAAAGATGATAAGCCTTCTAAAATGCTTGGCTATAACATCGGCATTGACGAATACGTAACCAAACCTTTTGACGTTGATATATTATTAATGACTATAAAGGCAATACTTCGCCGTGCCAAAATTGAAACTGAAAAAGAAATTACAATAGGCAACTTTTCTATGAACGTAGAAGAACGCACGGCAAATCTTAACGGCGAAGAAATCTCGCTCACAGTTAGAGAATTCGATATTTTGTTTAAAATGCTTTCTTACCCTAAAAAGACTTTTACTCGTTCTGCCCTAATGTCAGAGTTTTGGGACTTCGACTCTTCTGCAACGTCTAGAACGGTAGACGTTTATATGGCTAAACTTCGTGAAAAGACATCTCAGTGCGACGGGTTTGAAATTGCCACCGTTCACGGGCTTGGCTACAAGGTGGTACTAAAATGAAAAAGAAAAAATCTTTGTCTTCGGGGTTTTCTTTTACAGGTGCAGTATGGTTTTTTTGTCTTATTGCAGTTATTATGCAAATGGCAATTCTCATCTATGATTATATTAGAGAAAGAACCGACAACCTCACTTGGATAGCAATATTAATACTTATAGAAATAGTTATTCTTGCGACTTTTTGCACTATAATCGACTGGGTTAGAAGAAAAATAATGGTTGATAAACCCACAAAGAAAATTTTAGATGCAACTGATAAAATTGCAGACGGAAATTTTTCTACACGGCTAGAAATAACGCACGAATACGGCAAATATAACCAATACGATTTAATTATGGAAAACTTAAATAAAATGGCTATAGAACTTCAAAAAAACGAAGTGCTTAAAACCGACTTTATATCTAACGTTTCCCATGAGATTAAAACGCCTCTTGCTGTAATTCAAAACTATGCTTATCTACTTCAAGACAATACGCTAGATAACGAAACAAGAAAAAGTTATGCAAAAACGTTAATTTCAGCATCAAAAAGAATTACCGATTTAATTACTAACATATTAAAACTTAACAAACTTGAAAATCAAGAAATTCAAGAAAAACACGAGATTTTTAATTTGACAGAGGCTCTTTCGGATAGTGTTATCGAATTTGAAACCCTTATCGAAAACAAGAATATAGACTTAAATTGCGATTTTGATGACGTTGTAATTTTTTCATCAAAAAGCCTTCTTGAAATTGTATGGAACAATTTAATATCTAACGCCATAAAGTTTACTCCGAACAACGGAAAAATTGAAATTTCTTTAAAGCGTAAAGATAGAAATGCCGAAATTAAAGTTGCCGACACGGGTTGTGGTATGACCAGTGAAACTGGAGCAAAAATCTTTGAAAAATTTTATCAAGGAGACACGTCGCACTCCACTCAAGGCAACGGGCTTGGGCTTGCACTCGTTAAAAAAGTTATTGATATTTTAGGCGGGGAAATCACCGTTCAAAGCGAATTAAACAAAGGAAGTACTTTTACAATTTTATTAAAGGACGTTGTTTATGAAAATTGATTTTCAAAAGCTTTGGAAAAGCGTATTAACCCCTCCGACGTGGGCTAAAATATTAACGTTTATAGTAACTATTTTAAGTGCATCATTTTCGCTTGTTACAGTAATATTAGG
>JAFVSF010000159.1 GCA_017503885.1 Clostridia bacterium | reverse complement strand
ATGTATAACAAGCGTAAACTTTAAAAATTCATAGCTTTTCTGATTAAACTAATTCTATGTGGTTGTCAGTCTTCACTGAATAACATTTAGTATATATCCTGCAAAAGCAGTTATATAGCCATTGTGGTGACGATAGCGCTGAGGATCCACCTGTTCTCATTCCGAACACAGAAGTTAAGCTCAGCTGCGCCTAAAGTACTTGGCGGGCAACCGCCCGGGAGGATTGGTTGTTGCCACATCCCACTAATAAGGACTCAAACGAGTCCTTATTTTTTATAATTTTATTTATATATAATATTGTAAGTATTAATATAAACTTGTAAAAAGTGCCTCTATAAGTTGATTGTTGCACGTTTTTAGTGTATAATGAGAGCATAAGGAGAGAGTTATGCATAAAATTATGTTCGTTTGTCACGGTAATATTTGCCGTAGCCCTATGGCAGAATTTATACTTAAAAAGATTGTAAAAGAAAACGGATTAGAAAAGGAGTTTTTAATTTCTTCTTCGGCAACGTCAACTGAAGAGATTTGGCGTGGGGTTGGAAATCCCGTTTATCCACCTGCAAAACGTGAACTTTTAAAACACGGTATAACTTGTGATGGTAAAAGGGCAGTTCAACTAAAAGAGGAAGACTACGAAAATTACGACCTTTTTATTTGTATGGATAGTGCAAACGTGAGAAATGCAACTAGAATTTTAAACGGCGATTGTCAAAACAAGGTAGTAAAACTCTTATCGTTTGCAGGTAGAGACGGCGACGTTTCAGACCCTTGGTATACCGATAGATTTGACGTTGCGTATAGTGATATTTTAGAAGGCTGTGAGGCTCTTTTTAAGCAAATAGCCAATAAGGCTCTATCACAACTCGTGACTGATATTTAAAGGCTTATCTACGTCGCAATACTAGTATTTTTTACGGGTTGCGACAATTCCTGCGACCAAAGAGGTCGCTCCCTTGTCTCTCCCTCGCAAAAAATGCGTCTTGCTCGTATCTAATCCTTTAAATCTCACTTTGTAAGAGTTAGGCTAAATACACGGATGCAACGTCACGTTGCTGACCAACAAGGTCTATCCCATCCAATACCAATTTGTGAGCCTAGCCTACCTTGTTTCTCCACCTTTAAATCTCACTTTGTAAGAGTTAGGCTAAATACACGGATGCAACGTCACGTTGCCTCGTATCTAATCCTTTAAATTTAATCAGTCATACGTTGTGACATAGCCTAAAATAATTAAAAAATTATAAATTTTTTAAAGACGGTGGCAAAAAACCATCGTCTTTTTTACATTATATCCGTTTTGTGATTGATTTTTATATTCTTTTGTAGTACAATTATTGTGTATTTACTTTTTATAAAAGTAAAAGTTTAAAAAGCGTCAAGAGGCTATGCTATGGAAACGGTTACAATGGAAAAAACAAACGAAAACAACGTTATTCAAAAGGTAAAAAAGTTAAAGGACGGTGCTGAAAGGTTTTGCTCATCAAAGACCTTTATTTTTGTCGTTGCCTTAATAACCTTTATTTTCCATGCAATGGCGTTAGATTTTTGGGGTATTGCAATATTTGCACTTGCCTCAGCCCTTTTCTTTACCGTTTTTAGAGATTTTAGACCTGGCATGACCATTCTTCTTTCGGCAATCTTTATCGTTTCAACAAAAAATAGCCCTGGTTATGGCACTGGCGAAAACTATTATTTAAATCCAAAAATTCTCTATCCTTTAATTGGAGTAGTAGCCGTTTTAGTCGTTGCAATGCTAGTTAGATGCGTACGCTATCGCAAAAATTTTCTTTCAGGCAAGTCGTACATACCATTTATAATACTTGCCGTAGCCCTCACTCTTTCGGGCGTAGGCAGACAGTATTATAAAGAAAGTTTCACTTTTGGGCTTTTAATGGCTTTAACTTACGTTGGACTTTACGTTTTATTTATTGGAACTATAGAAAAAACTACAGACCTTTTAGACTACGTAGCAACTCTTCTTTCAGCCCTATGTCTCTTGATAGCAGTTCAAGTAGCGTTTCTGTATTTTATGCACATTGTAAAAGGTGGAACGTTTGACGTGTACTGGAAAGGTCAAATAATAGTTGGCTGGGGCGTTAGCAATATCATAGGCGAAATGATTGTATTTTTTATGCCGTTTGTAATGTATAAAGCAGAGCATAGCAAAAAGCACTACAACTACTATAACCTTATCGGTCTTTTTGCAATGACAATGTTAGTGTTCACTTTGAACAGAACAGGTATGTTATTTGGTTTTCCTATCTATGCTATTTTATGGGTAAGACTCCTTATAAAGAGCAAGCAAAGAGGAACGATTTTCCTTACGGCTTTAATATATTTCAGTTTAGGTGTAATATTTTTATCTGCACTTATGGCTCTCACTGAACTTTCTGAAGTTTTCGTATACTTTAAAGATATGTTCGACAACGAAGAGGGCGTGAACTTGTCGGCAAGAGCAGAACTTTGGAAACAAGCGATTGCTTTCTTTAAAGATAGTCCTTTTGTGGGCGAGGGCTTTGCAAGAAGTTTTAACGAGCAGGTTTACATTGACAAGAGAGCGACCAAATTCCACACCTTATCACATAACTTTGTATTCCAGTCGTTAGGCTCGGGTGGAATTATGGGTATAACGGTAATGCTCGGGTTTGCTTGCTACATAGCAAGTAGATTCTTTAAAAAATACGATGGAAAATTCCATTTCATTTGCTTTGGCATATTATTTGCGTTGATTTCTCTTTTTGATACCACGTATTTTATAACCT
>JAFVSF010000158.1 GCA_017503885.1 Clostridia bacterium | reverse complement strand
ATTGCCGGTGTAGATTTACCAAGAGAAAAGCGTATAGAAATCGGTATCACTTATATTTACGGTATCGGTAGACCTACAGCAACCAAAATATTAAACGCTACCGGAGTTAATCCTGACACCAGAGTTAAGGATTTAACCGAGGATGACGTTGCAAAGCTTAGAGATTATATTGAAAACAACCTCAAGGTAGAAGGTGAGCTTAAGACTGAAGTTAGCCTTAGCATCAAGAGACTTATGGAAATCGGATGCTACAGAGGTTTAAGACACAGAAAGGGTCTTCCTGTAAGAGGTCAAAGCAGTAAGAGAAACGCAAGAACCAGAAAGGGTCCACGCCGTACTGTTGCTAAGAAGAAGACCGCAGGTAAATAAGAGAAGGAGGATAATAGACAATGGCTGTTAAAAAAGTTGTTAAAAAACGTAAAGAGTTTAAAAATGTTGACAAAGGTCAAGTTCATATCAAGTCCTCTTTCAACAATACTATCATAACTATTACCGATGCAAACGGTAACACTATTACTCAATGTAGTTCAGGCGCACTCGGCTACAGAGGTTCAAGAAAGAGCACTCCTTTCGCAGCACAACAAGCAAGCGAAACTGCAGCAAAGGTTGCAATGGAGCACGGTCTTCGTTCTGTAGAAGTTTTCGTTAAGGGCCCAGGTCAGGGAAGAGAATCTGCAATCAGAGCACTCGGCAACGTTGGTTTAGAAGTTACTATGATTTCTGACGTATCACCTATTCCTCACAACGGTTGTCGCCCACCAAAGCGCCGTAGAGTATAATTAGGAGGTAAAGATAGTAATGGCTAAATATACAGACGCAAAGTGCCGCTTATGTAGACGTGAAGGCGGTAAGTTATTCCTTAAAGGTGACAAGTGTTACAAAACTTCTTGTCCATTTGAGAAAAGACCTGTAGCTCCTGGACAACACGGAGCAGATAGAAAGAAGGTTTCCGAATACGGAAAGCAACTTCGTGAAAAACAAAAGACAAAGAGAATTTACGGCGTACTTGAAGGTCAATTCAGAGCTTATTATGAAAAAGCTGATAGAATGAAGGGTATTACCGGTGAAAACATGCTTACACTTTTAGAGAGAAGACTTGACAACGTTGTATACAGAATGGGCGTTGCAGTTTCTAGATCTCAAGCTCGTCAGCTTGTTACACACGCACACTTCACTGTAAATGGAAGATCTGTTGACATCGCTTCTTATCAAGTTAAAGTTGGCGACGTTATCGCTGTAAAGGAAAGCAAAAAGTCTACTCCTTATTTCGAAGCGTTAAAGGGTACTGCAAAGAACGGAAAGATGCCAAAATGGGTTGATTTCGACACTGAGAAGCTCGAAGGTAAGGTTCTTGCACTTCCGACAAGAGAGGATATTGATTCGCAGATAACTGAACAGATGATTGTCGAGTTGTATTCTAAGTAATATATACCATAATAAATAATCAGGAGGTATATTTTTCTATGATGGAAATAGAAACGCCTAAGATCGAGGTTGAAGAAAGCGAAGACAGAAGCTATGCGAAAGTTGTTGTTGAACCACTTGAAAAAGAATTTGGTTTAACACTTGGTAACGCACTTAGAAGAACGTTATTATCGTCTCTTCCAGGTGCTGCTGCTCAAGGCATCAAGTTTGCAAGTGGCGTAAAGCATGAGTTTTCTACCATCCCAGGTATTAAGGAAGACGTTACGGAAATTATATTAAACATAAAGGGTATTGCATTTAAAACTACCACTACTGATTCCGATTTTAAAAAGGTTGTAAGACTTTGCAAAACCGGTCCTGCAGTAGTAGTAGCAGGCGACATCGCTCCAGATATGGAAGTAGAAGTTCTTAACAAGGACGCATACGTTTGTACCATTGACAAGGGTGGTGTACTCGATATGGAAATAGTTGTAGGAAGAGACAGAGGATACAAGGGCGCAGAACATAATAAGACTGACGAAATTGACTATATCGCAATCGACTCTAACTATTCACCAGTTAAAAAAGTAAGCTTTAACGTAGAAAACACTCGTGTTGGTCAAAATACCGACTACGACAAACTTACGTTAGAAGTATGGACAAACGGTGCTTTCTCTGGTAAAGAGATTATAAGCCTTGCCGCTAAGATTTTATGTGAGCATATTGAACTCTTCAAGATTAGCGACATTATGTCAGGCGGACGTATCGTTGTTCCACCAAAGCAAGACGTTGCTGGTAAGATAAGAGAAATGAGCATCGAGGATATGGATCTTTCAGTTCGTTCTTACAACTGTTTAAAGAGAGCAAATATCCACACTGTTGACGATTTAACCAAGAAGACCGAAGACGATATGCTTAAGGTAAGAAACTTAGGTAAGAAATCGTTAGACGAGGTAATTTACAAATTAAGTACCTACGGTCTGTCATTAAGAGAAAAGGAGGACTAAGAAAATGCCAGGTAAATTAGGTATGACCACCACACAAAGAATGGCGGTTTTAAGAAATCAAGCTTCTAATCTTTTATGGTATGGCAGGATTGAAACTACTTTAGGAAGAGCCAAAGAACTCAGACCGTACGTAGAGAAAATTATCACTCTTGCTATGAACTCTTTTGAGGACGTTGTTGAAACAACCGTTACCACTAAAGACAAGAAAGGTAAAGAAGTAACTACAAAAATGTATAAAGACGGAGCTAAAAAGCTTGCTGCAAGAAGAAAGATTATTAGCCTTACTTACGATATCCAAGAACAAAGAGGTAAGGAAACTATGGCTGATTTCAAAGCAAGAACAGAGGGCGTTCAACACCCACTTATCGAAAAGATTTTCGATGAAATCGCTCCTAAATATGCTCAAAGAGCTGAAGAACTTGGACAACGTGGCGGATACACCAGAATTTATAAACTCGGTGAAAGACGTGGCGATGCAGCTCCTGTAGCTATTATTGAACTCATCTAATTTTGAGAGGTTATTTACGGAGCAATACTGCATTACTGCTTTGTAAGAGTTAGGCTAAATACACGGATGCAACGTCACGTTGCTGACCAACAAGGTCTACCAAGTCTATATTTGCTTGCGAGCCTTGTCTTGCTTGCAACTAACCACTCAAATACTTATTTCATAAATAACACCCCGAGTAATCGGGGTGTTTTTATTTAATTTGTCAAAACAAAAGTTCTAAGACGCAGTATTGTGTCATATATTATCTGTTAGCCATACCTTGTAAGCGTAAAATAGCATGTTAGATGCAAAAATATGAAAATTTTAAGAGATGCAAGTTAAAAACTTTGCTATAAAATATTTAGAAAAGAGAATTTTTTGTGTAAAAAAGCAAAAAGTGGCGATAATCGACTTATAGGGGCACTTTTTGTGTTTTTACAGTTGAAAACACGTTCCAAAAGATAAAAAATTTAGTAAATTATTAACAAAAACACGTAATAAAAGCATAAAAAATCTACATAAAAATACTATGGCTTAAAAGGGAAAATTTGCCTTTCCCTAAAGGGAAAGAAAATTTACGTAAAATTTAAAAAATTTACTTAAATTTATTGATATATTTTTGTTAATATGGTATTATATTATTATAAATTTATTTAATGGGGCAATATTATCGTTTGTTTCATTAAAAGTTAAGGAGTATGGCTATGTTAAAAAGCATGAGCAAGAAATTCTTAATATTTCTGTTTGTAGCCGTTGCATCGCTTTGTTCTTGTATTCCTTGTCTAACTTGGCAAAAAGCAAAGGCAGATAGGGTTGTTTACGAGACTGGTGGCCAAACGGTAGACAGCTCGACTAGTAAAGCTGACGTAGAAAGCCGTATTTCCGAGCTTGCTGATGGGGTTGATTATTATACAGCTCAAATAGCTTTAATCAATTCCGACGTAGTTGTTGACGAAGATGGCAAAGCGTTTAAGAGAATGAAAGAGCGTACTCTTGAAGAGTTCGACGATGGAAACTTTAGCTTTGTTGAAGGCTCTTTATACGGCAACTATGGTTTGAACGGTATTCTCGGCATATACGAGGTTGCTTACGAATTCGTTTCAGAATACGTATTCGTAGATACGACCGACGGAAACGTTTTCACTAGTGCGGGTTTAAGAGAATCATTAGATTTAAGCGTGGATACGTTGCTTAGAGATTTGGCAACAAAACACGTAACGGGCGAAATTGGTAACAAAGCGTTTACAGCCGAGTTATTTAAAAACGACCAAAGTGAAGGTTCTGCAAGTCTTCCATATAAGAAGGAAAGAGCAGACGCTTGGGTTGAAGATTTCGTAGCGAACGAAACAAACGGTCTTGCTTTTGTAAAAAAAGCACAAGAAGAATTAAACCTTTTCGTTGAGCAAAATGAAAAGCGTCTTGACTACGTTAAGTCGTATTACTTTAGTGATAAATACCTCGTATCGTACGTAAACCAAGAAGTTTACCAAAGTGAAACTGACGTATCGGAAGAAGAGTTAGCCAAAGTTAAAGAAGAAATTGTACAAATTCTTACTGTAACGACTGATTTAGAAACTGTAAAAACTTCTATCAAGCAAATCGTTAAAGACTATGAAGCTCTCTTTGCTGATTTAAAGACAGCACTTGAAAGAACGTACGAAGAAGTGCATGCCCTGGCAGATTTAAGTTCAGAGCAAGCAGAAGAAACTTTGGTTCTTATCGCTAAATGTGAAGATGCGTTTAAACTTTTCGAATCACTTGGCACTGTAAACGGTATCGTTTTAAGTACTGACGGTGAGTATCACGAAACGGAAATAGATTTAAAATCTGGTAATCCAGTAGGCTTAGAAAATGCAAACTTAGGCGACCTTAAAGTAGCTTCAACTCTTATGAACGAGTATAGAGCGTTAGTTAAGAGAGCGATAGGTGAAGCAGAAAGTGCTTTAGAGGGACAATACGGAGTATCTTCTGAAAAACTTACTAGCGCTTACGTAAATTATGCTAAAGGCTTGGCAGACTGTCTTACCGGTTATTTTGGAAAACTTACTCCAGAAGGAGAATCTGCTCCAGTTTGCAACGGATACAGTGCAAATCAGTATTCATACGTTAATGCTGAAGGCGAAACTGTTACGGTTGTATACGGTAGTGATATAGTAAATGCGTTTAAAGCAAGTCCTTTCTGTAACGGTGCTTTGGTTGTTACCGATAATGGTAACAGAAAAGAAAGCACTGCTTTAGATGAGTTTAAGTTAAAGAGCACAGTTGTTGATAGTTCTAATCCTAATTACGTAATTTCTATCACTCGCATAGATCAAGACGGAAACGAAATTGATTGTTTCAATTCCGACGCAGTACTTGTAGCGAGAGAGGGTGCATCTCCTTCAGTAGAGAGAAACCTTTATCTCATACTAAAGGGTGAAAGACTTGAAAGAGGCACTCAAGGATTAAGCGAAGAGGTTGCAAATTACTTAAACGGAAGAGTATTAAAATACTATTTTACGTTTACAATTTCTTCTTCAACACTTAAAGATGGCAAGTTAAGCGTTTTAGAGTTTGACGAACCTATAACAGTAAAAATAACGATAAAGTTCAATAAACCGGAAGAATTTGAGGCAGTAAAGGGAAAGACTTGTGCTTTCAGTTATTGTCACACTAACGTAGGCACTGTCTACAGCGATATTGAATGGGGAGATTCCACAATGACATTCAACGTATCTAATTTTACAAACCAAGCACAAATAGCTATGGCAACGGAAGGCAAGGCATCTTTCGACTGGCCAAAGTACATAATCTTAGGCTTATTAGGTCTAGTAGTATTATTATTCCTTATTTGGATTCTCGTTGCAGTTATCAGAAACTGGAAGTACAAGATTATATTCAATGCAAATGGTGGTAAGTATAACTCTTGTATCAAAGTTAAATTACACGAAAAATTCAATCATCCAGCTCCTCCATACAGAAAGGGCTACAAGTTCCTTGGTTGGTTTGCTGACTCAAAGTGCACTGTAAGATTTGCAGCTTCAGAACTCACTAAGAGACATAAAGTAAAAGTATACGCTAAGTGGATGTCTAACGAAGAGTACGAAAAACTCAACGAACAATTCGCTGGTGCAACAGTTTCTACTGGTGTAGGCGCAATGTGGATGGATCCTTCGCTTAACGTTAGAAGAGATGCTAATATCGAAAAGATTGAAGCTGAAAAACTCGGTTACGAAGCAAAGAAAGCAGAAGAAGAGAGAAAGACTGAAGAAGTTAAACTCCAAGCTATAAGAGAAATCGACGAAGCTAAGAAGAACGATGAAGCAAGAGCAAAAGCCGAGCAAGAGGCTGAAGAAGCAAAAGCAAAACTCGAAGAGTCTTTAGCTGAAAGAGACGAACTCATCAAGAGAGAAAGAGCTGACGAAAGAGCTAAGTGTATTGAAGAGATGAAGTCTGCAAGCGTAGATGGCGACGTTGATTACGAAGCAGCTATAGCAAAGGCAAAAGCTGAAACTGAAGAAAAACTTAGAAAAGAATTCGACGAAGAATCTAAGGCAAGAGCAGAAGAGCAAGCTAAGGTAAACGAAGAACTCTTAAATAAGATTAAAGCTTTAGAAGAGGCTAATAATAAAGAAGACGATGAAGAAAAACTCAATGCTGCAATCGCTGCAGGCGTAGCTTTAAAACTTGCTGAAATGGCAAAAGAAGAAAAGCCAGAACCTGAAGTAGAGGTTACTCCTGAAGTTTCAAAGCCAATCGAAGAGCCAGTTGTAGCATTTGATACAGTGCACGTATTTGACGAGTTAAAGGCTGAAATTTACAGCTATGCAGATGCAGATGACCTTGGTTATGGTTTAGAAGTAAGTGTTCCTGCTTGTGCAATGAAAGTTGTAGAAGACAAGATTGAACTTGAAGTAAACCTTGATTTAGAAGATTGTGCAAAGAAAGGATACAAAGTAGTTAAGGGCGAAAAACTTGCCGTTAAGTTTGTTCTTTCAAGCGAAGACGACGTTGATGAGGCAGAAGAACTTATTGCAGAGACAATGCTTGTAAACGGTCTTAAGAAAGTTCAAAGAGCAGTTATTACGTCTGCTACTGAAGAAACCCGTCAAGAAGGTTTTGAACACGGCGTATCTAAAGAAAGACTTGCCGACACTCCAGAAGAGTTCTATAAACTTTTAAGAGTACACGCAAAATCATACGTTTACGCAGATGACGCAGAAGTAGAAGAAAAACTTCTTATGAAGATGTTCTTAAGAAGAAATAGAGTATACCTATACCTTAACTACAGTGCAGAAGGTCTTAAGGCTTGTGATGCAGAAATGGCATCTGCGGGATTAAAGACGTTTATGACTGTTAAGAACGTTGAAGATTGTAAAGAAGCTGTAAAACTTATCTCTCAAATGATGAAAGAAAATGGACTTATCCGTTATCCATCAGAAGCAAAGATTGCAGAAGAAGATTGTGTAAAAGGCTTTACATACGTTCTTTCAAAATAATGAAATAGCGGGAAAAACCCGTATCCTCGAAATTCGGGGTACGGGTTTCCTTTCGCTTAATAAGAGGTTATATATTTATGAGTGAAAAAGTTATCTTAACGGAAGAGGGTTACCAACAACTTGAAAAAAGACTTGACGAACTTAAGTTTGTTAAGCGTCCTGAAATTACTGAAAGAATAAAGATTGCAAGAGACTTTGGTGACCTTTCTGAAAATGCAGAATATGATGCTGCTAAAAACGAGCAAGCTAGAATCGAAGGTGAAATCGTTGAAATTGAGGCAAAACTCAAAATAGCAGAAATTATCAAGAGTGGTGGAGCAAAGGATATTGTTTCAGTTGGTAAAAAAGTTAAGGTTTTAGACATTGACTTTGATGAAACTTGCCTTTACGAACTCGTTGGTACTACCGAAGCAGATATTTCTAAAAACAAAATTTCAAATGAATCGCCCCTCGGCAAAGCCCTTATCGGTGGAAAAGCAGGCGAAACAGTAACCGTAAAAGCACCACAAGGTGAATATAAGGTTAAAATTGTCTCAATAGAAGACTAATTAAAGGGCGTAAGCCCTTTTTTTGATTGTATCTTTGCCATATCTTTTAGTTGATATTACAAAGCCTTATATACGCCAAAATATTACAACGTATAAATATTATCAATAAAATTTAGTATAAAAGTAGAAGAGAATTAATGGATAT
>JAFVSF010000157.1 GCA_017503885.1 Clostridia bacterium | reverse complement strand
TCTGCCCTATCCGTCGTAATGGATTCGTGTTCCTCTTCCGACGCTTTTATAACAATCGGTATCTTATTAGCACTTGAACAAACCAATGCCTCACCTCTACCAAAACTTGTTATAGCGTGAATCTCTGTTCTCGTAAGTTTTAACACGTCTCTTACATATTGAGCCTCATCATGTTCCAAATTCAAAATGATTTTATTTTGACTGTTATTGATAATAGCTCTGCCGTACTTTCCATCTTCCAATCCAAAAAAGTCAGATAAATCTTGTGTCGCCGCTATCGCTGCACCACCATAACCTCTAATCGTTTTGAAAATATTCAAACAAAAATCGGCAGCAAGGCTATTAGCCGATGCGCCGACAAGTTGCCATATTTCATCAATGAAAACCGCTTTTTTCTTTATACGATCCATCTTGATATTGTCCCAAACGTAGTCAAGAGCTATCATCATACCTACTGGTAAAAGTTTACCTTTTAATTCGGATAAATCTATGACGATATATTTGTTTGATAAATCCACGTTTGTTTGACGATTGAAGGACTGTGCTGAACCCGTAACAAATCTACTCAAGATTATTGCCAGCCGTTCCGTTCTTGGATTATCTTTTAATTTCTTATGTAAATCACCAAGGACTGGCATTTTCTTAAATGTTTTTTTGTCGCCGTTCACATACAAACTTTTGTTTTTATGTGTTATGCCAAAATCTTTATATGTTTTTATCAGCGCTTCATCAAGAAGTTGCTCTTCTTCGTTCGTGATATCAGGAATTAAAAGAGTAAAGAAAATCATAAGCTGTTGAATTTTTCCTGCTAGCAGCGAATCACTTTCCCTATAATCTATCCCGTCTATCAATTCCATTTCTGGACTAATCGTTTGACGTATTTCCATTACGTTTATACAGTGCGGTGAGCCAGGAGCAATTCTAATAAAACTTCCGTCTATTTTTTTACAGGCTCGCTTAAACTCATGCCCTTTTATAGGCGCAAGAATAAACGATTGAATACCACGCATACGCATACGTAAAGCAAGCAACTGCATCGTGAACGTTTTACCAGCACCGCTTGTCCCGATAAGATTTAGGTTTGCGTTTTTATTTTTCTTCGTATTAAAAAGGTCAACTATGCAAAGCGAATTATTATGTTGATTCACCCCGAGCAAAACACCCGTATCATCCGACATTTCAAAACTCGTAAACATATACGAAGACGCTGCACCACTTGTTAAAACGTTTCGCTTGCTTTTCTTATCAAGCACTGGCGATACACTTAAAAAAGGCATTACACTCTTAAACGCTTCTTCTTGTTGAAACTTACCTTCTGAAACGCATATATCAACTGCTTTAAGCGTATCTATCACTCGTTGTTTTCGCCATAAAAGTTCTTTCTTTGTTTTTGCAGAAACAGTAATAAATACCGACATATAAAACAAATCCTCGTTATAGTTTGCAATTCCTTGTTTAATGTAATAGCCTGCTTGAATTGAATTCGTCAACTCTTCGTAATCAGTACTTGTATCTTGCATGTCTTTAAGCTTTGTTCTATTGAGCCTAATTTTTTGCGCAACCTTATCTATTACTTTGCTTTTGTTTTCTTTCTTCAAGAAGACGTCAACGTCTACACCCTCACCAGCATTGATTAAAGTAGATAACCACCCTGCTCTTACTTTACTTGGGTATCCATTCCCCTTGATATATAGAACCGTATAATATCTACCATCCATAATCGTATAGGTATGATTGGTAAAATCAATTCCTCTTGGTGCGATAAAATTCTTAATAGGCACGTTCGGGACTTCATCAACCCCAATCGTCTTGCCTTCAACTCTCATCGCGTCCATCACGACACGTTCTACTCTTTTTACAAAAGGCTCCGTCGTACATGAATTACGATTAAAATACGTATATAAAATTTCCATAATCTCTTCATTTGGATTTTTATATTGCATTATACTGTTGCCACATTGCGAAAAATAAGCCCTTGCGTTCTGCTCCACCGTTTGAAGTGAAGAATATACTTGTTGGAAATCATCGTTCTTGTGTGGCGACTCATATTGAAATATAAGAAAAAAGCGCCTTGTTAGCGCTTCCTTACTTCCTACCTCTTTTATCAGATTGATATAACTTTCGCCAAGCGTCCAACATTTATTATCCGATTCGGCTCTAAGTTCTTTCCTCAAAACCTCCAAGTGCTTTTCAGTGTCAGCTCGCCGTGTTATGCTTTTAAACTGCATCCTTACTGGACATATTTTTAACCAACTTGCAAATGAAGAAATAATTGAAAATTGCTCATCATCTGACCGCAACATAAAGTTTATAGGCTCAATTTCAAGAATCTTAATATATCTTCCATCTGTGGTTTCAATAATGCCTGCCTTTATATCTTTCACGGGAATAATATCCTGTGCAAACTCAAGTTTATTTTTCTTCATTTTTTACGTCCACCCTTTTGAAATGTAATTTTTTTCTCTTAAATAGATGCTTTAGAATCCGACCTAAAAACTGTAGTAAAGAATCACCGTCAACACCCATCGCACTAAATATTGCAAGCGGTACTAACGTTATTGTCATTACCACTACCTTTACCATATCAGGCATTGGTATTAACTTTAATTCTACAAATCCTAAAGCCACAACTAATATAATTGTTTCAATAGCATTTCTCCAGGAAAGCAATCCACCAAGCAACTTACCTGAATCGGTATAATTAACTGGAATACTATATACGTTTTCTAGTTCTCTTTCATCCATATCATCCTCCTTCATTTAGCGTTTTTTCTAAAGCCGTTGCCATAAACTCAATAGCCTCACCATTTGTAATATCAAACTCACCATACTTTGCATTCAAGTCCAAATCGAATGCTGTTAATATTGAGCTTGGATCAAATGGTAATATCGTACAAACAACGTACTCAAAGATTTCATCTATTGGACCAAGTAATGTATCTATTATTCGGTTCGCTTTGCAAATTTGATATTTTATAGGGAACATCAAAGTGCTTACGCTGTTAAGTTTATTGGCGAAATTTTCTTGACTTGTCCCTTGCTGATTCATTGAAACAGAATACGCTGCAATAATATAATAGGTATCATAATCATTGCTTGTTGGTCTTGTATACGTTAGATGTTTCATAGACATTGAGTAATCATAGTTACCAATAGAAATAATATCGTCAACTCTACCTAACGTAAGCTCAAAAGCAATATCTATAATATCGTCCACCGTGCTTGACAACTCTTCATAAGCTTGTACTATTGACGTTTGCTCTCCTAATCCTTCGAACTTATTTCCGAAAATTGTATCAAAAATAATACTAGGGATAGAAAGAATTGCAACGACTATAAAAACAATAACTAGCGTTATAGAAACAAAAATCTTAAACAACGTATGGCGCATTGACCACGCTGCTGAAATAATCGCTCCCCACGGCCCACCTGCTGCTGTGCCTGCTGCAATTTGAGAAACAGCTTTACCTGTTTTTACACCAGCTTTTACTGTCTGGGCCGCGACGTTTGCCGTTGCTTTTGCACCCTCTTTTGCGGTGTTCGCCGCTGCCTTGCCAATACCTTTGGCGGCTTTTGATATATTTTTTGCGGCCTGCCCGTAATTGTCTTTACCGTCGCCGACTTGTTGTTTTGTTTGTTCTGCCACAAAATATTTACCTCCTTCGCATGAAAAAAGAGCCGATAACTTTTTACCGACTCTTATCATAATTATATTAAGTTTTTAAATTTCTCCGATATTATAATAGCTTATCATACGCCCAAAGCTTTTTAACAATGGGCGTATTTACGCTATTACAAAAATATAAAAAGGAGAAACTTGTGTGATCATCTTTTTCTTCTAGGTTCTCGGTCAAAAGAATCTGTTCTTGATTTAGGAGTTCCGAATCTTGAAGGTTCTCCCCTATATCTCACGGTTTCAACCGATACCGTTCTTACATTATCGCCATTATATACTGGCTCGCCGTTCTCGTAAACGGGACGACGTTCAACCGCAGGTGTTCCATCTACGGCATACCATTGATGTCCGGTATTATCTTCGTACACGGTATAATCGTTCCTTGGTGTTTCATATTGATTCGAATCATAGAAACGAGTTCCCGAACCGTCTTCATGTCGGATTTCAAATCTTCCATTATCTCCTTCACTTACAGACGTAACGGTCCCCTCATATCCAGGCATAAAGTTTTGGAATTGTGCGATATTATAATCCGTTGCATCGCTACCACTTTCAAAAGACGGCATTTCTGCATTAGGATTCATTGCATACCATGCAACCCCGTTCTCTGTGTACAAGGTTGAGTGTGGAGCGTCAGGTTCATCAAAGTAAGCACTGTTATACCAAAGCGTATTTCCATTAGCATTACTTGCTTCAACTACCCCATCGCCAACAGACCTTAAAACGGTTCCGTTTTCTACTCCGGGGAACATAGTTGAAACCTGCCCACTATCCATAACACCATTTTGGAAACCAGACAAATCATTATATTCTCCTGCCCCAGCACCACTTGCCGTTTGATACCATTTACTTCCATCCGTTGCCGTAACAATTGAATGTGGTTCGCTCGGCTTTTCAAACTGCTCAGCACTATACATACTTAATGCCGCTTGTTTACCGTCAGTTCCGATAGCGGTCGTAGATATCTTACCACCCGTTATTTGAGTATCGCTAAGTGTTTTCCCTTTAAGGTGTGGCATATAGTTTTCCAAACTCTTATTGGCAATATCTCCTCCGATGGTTCCTGAAACGCTGGGATGTCTTCCCGCAACAGACGCAATCGATTCACCCGTTAAAGTCGCACCGTTTCTTGCTGCAACTCCGCCAAAGGCTCGTCCCACAACACCAATTGCACCACCAGCGCCCATTCGTGTTCCTCCTTGAACAACGGAATCCCTAACAAATGAGTTCCCTTTGAATCTACTGAAGAAACCACCTGCGCCACCAGCAGCGGCAACACCGCCTGCACCAGAACCAAACACATTTCCAGCTCTTGAGAAACCACCCATACCGCTTGTTACTAATCTTGCGGCCATAAGTAATTCAAAACCAAGACCAGTTCCTGTTTGTGCTACGTTGAGACCTATTGATGCAAGGTATGCATCAAACCTTTGAGCCGTCTTTAAGAATGCCAGAGCACAGAACAACCAAAGGAATACGCTTCCGTGTCCGTTTGTTAGTGCTCCCCCTGCTCCAACGTAATGTCCCACCGAACTGTTAAATGCTCGTAGGAACCAAACGTTCATTATTAATAGTAATAACTGTGAGCCTACCATTCTACACCATGACTTAAATACTTGGCTGGTACTTTGTGACGCACCCATCGAATAAGCCAATGGCGAAGTATAACAAAGAACACCAACAACGATATATCTTTCTACGACTTCCAATAATAATTTGAAATAGTTCCATCCGAGTGCAATAATTAATATAAGGATTAAGATTTCGCCCACCACCGATACCATTGAAATGAAGTTGGTTAAACCATTTCGTAGAGCTCCTTCAATTCCCGCAAAAGTGAAATGCTCTTTTGATACAACCACGTCCATTAAAGCCGTGTACGGAGCTTTCGCTATATTCAATATATATAAGAATATAGGTTTAGCGAAATAAATCAATAACGCAAATAACGCACTCTTAAAAATTAATGTCCAAGGATTTTCAGATTCCCCAAGTGGTCCGCTGAAAGCCTTGAACAGTTGCCACACTGTTATTAAAAACAACAACGCCCAAGCCATATACTGCATTACAGTGAACGCACTTGCGACAAAAGGAAAATATTCTTCCATTGCCGTCATATCTGTACCGAGC
>JAFVSF010000156.1 GCA_017503885.1 Clostridia bacterium | reverse complement strand
TAGTCGTGAATACGTTGTCCGCCAGAAGTAATTTCCAACCCTCTAAATAAAAGGTCAAAACTATATGTATATTCTGGGTCTTGAGGGTCGTCCATTGTATAGAAAGGACGTTTCTTTGAAGGATAATGAGTTACGAAAATGAAGTCACTATTAAATTCCTTTTTAGCATATTTGCCTAAAAGTTGTTCTTCTTATGGGTCACAGTCCTTCATGTCTTTTGGTTGATATTTAAATTTCTCAACGAGAATCTTTTTAGCATCCATAAATTTGATGCAAGGAATTTCAGTAATTTCCGGAATATCTGCGTGAAGAAGTTCAACTTCTTCTTTATATTCAGTCTTTAATAAATTCATTATGTATTTAAGGAGTGCGGTTTCCATATTAATAATATCGTAAAAATTATTAATAAAGCCCATTTCAAAGTCCATAGAAATATATTCGTTGAGGTGTCTTGCAGTATCGTGGTATTCTGCACGGAAAACAGGGGCAACTTCAAATACTCTTTCATAAACGCCAACGAGGGCTTGTTTATAGAGCTGTGGTGATTGAGCAAGGTAAACTTGTTTTCCAAAATAATCAAGTTTAAATACGTTGGTACCACCTTCTGCTCCTGCAAAGTTAATTTTTGGAGAGTGAATTTCTGTAAAAGAATTTCTAGTTAAGAACTCTCTGAAACCACGTTGAATACCTTCTTGAATCTTAAAAATTGCACGTTCCTTTGGATTTCTTAAAGCAATAGGGCGTAAGTCAAGAATTGTATTTAATTGAATATTATCAAGTTGTTTTTTATTAATTACAATAGGGAGCGTGTCTGCTGGTAAAGACAAAATCTCAATATCGTGAATTTGAATTTCAAACCTTTCGTTACCTTTTGCATCTTTACTAGAAACTACTTTGCCTTTAACCTTAACGCAAGCTTCTTCGCAGAGTTTTGCATCCCAACGATAATCGGAAAACTCAGGTGCGTAAACACATTGAATAGTTTCTTTTTCCGTTCTAATTATAACAAAAGAGAAACCCGTCATTTCTCTTATGCGGTGAACGTAGCCGTGTATAGTTATAATTTGTTCGTTAAAATTTTTGAAATCTGCAAACTTTACGCAGTCGTTAGTAATAGTTCCGCTAATCTTTTCCATATAAACTTCTCCTATAAGAATATATCCATAATACCACTTAAACTAGAAATTATGCAAGTATTTGTATGTATTTTTCTATATTATTACATAAATATTATTAATAACGTAAAAAAGCGTAGCAATCGTTTGTAAATTTAGATGCAAAATAAATACTTGCCAATTTCGTTTATCTGTGTTAAAATAATTACCGCTAAATTTTTTGGATGGGGAGATTGTTTATGAAAATAGCCGTTTCTGTTGAATCAACTAATGATTTAACTGTGGAACTTTTAGAAAAATACGATATAAAAGTAATACCTTATGAAATAGTTTTAGGAAATAACGTTTATAAAGACGGAGAGCTTTCAGTTCAAGAACTTTTTGATTTCGTTGATAAAAATAAAATATTACCCAAAACAAACGCATTAAACGAATTTGAATACACGGAGTTTTTCGAAGGGTTAAAAAAGGAATATGACGGAGTTGTTCATATTGCACTTTCATCTGGAGTAACCTCTTCTTGTGGAAACGCTGAAAGGGCGGCAAGTAATTTGGAAAACGTTTTCGTAGTTGATAGCTTGTCATTATCCACAGGTATAGGTATGTTAGCAATTTACGCTCGTGAACTTGCAGAAAGTGGTGAAGACGCTAAAACTATTTATGAAAAGGTAAAGGCAAGAGTTCCTAACGTTCAAGCAAGTTTTGTTATTGAAAGGCTTGATTATTTACATAAAGGCGGTCGTTGTAGTAGTTTGGCTTTGTTTGGAGCAAATTTATTACATATTCGCCCAAGAATAGTTCTCAAAAACGGAAAAATGAGTTCGGATAAAAAATATCGTGGAAACATGGCTTCCGTAGTTGACAAATATTGTAATGACGTTTTTACCGATTATAATACGCCAGACCTTGATAAAGTTTTTATTACTTATACTACGGCAACGCCGGAAATGATTTCTGTGGCACGCAACGCTTGCGAGAAAATCGGATTTAAAAATATTTATGAAACACACGCCGGCGGAACTATCGCTAGTCATTGTGGCGCAAATACAATCGGTATTTTATACTTTAACGATGGCAATAAATAAT
>JAFVSF010000155.1 GCA_017503885.1 Clostridia bacterium | reverse complement strand
GCAAACGGTATAACTCTTAATTGGTATTTATACGACCTTGATAATAACGTTGTTGTTGAAGAGGCAAGCTTAGGCTCTTATAACTTCTTCACAGGCTCAAACGGGGATGTTAATAATATGACTTTAAACGATTTAGTAGGCTCTGTAGTTCTTTACGGTAAGTTTGGTGCAACTTGTACGCTTGATAAGGTACACGGTGTATTTGAAAATACAAGTATTGATAGTATTGTTGCAGGATTAAACGGTGCAACTTATACAGTAACCTTTAAAGATGCAGAGGGTAACGTTTTAAATACTTTAACTGACGTTGCTTTTGGTGAAACAGTATCTTATAACGGCGAAATGCCAACTGCTCCAGCTAGTGACGCATTATTTGATTACGAATACGCATGGGATAAGTCTTTTGCTCCTATTGCAGCAGACACTGTTTATACTTTAACTTTAGTTTCTACTCCAAAGAGTGGTTATACAGCGTATAATACCACAGCACAAGGCGATGCTATCGTTTTAGGTGCAGGAGAAATCGGTTCTGGTGCAGACTATATAAAGGGTCAAAACGCAGGTGGTAGCATTACTCAGGCTTATTTAGCAATTGATGGAAATTACGGCTTTAA
Organism: Clostridia bacterium; assembly: GCA_017503885.1. Taxonomy (GTDB): domain Bacteria; phylum Bacillota; class Clostridia; order Christensenellales; family Borkfalkiaceae; genus UBA10281. Next base: position 11,325 of record JAFVSF010000155.1, on the reverse strand, counting down.
CGACTATATCGTATTTGATTTTACTGGTAAGAATATGCCAGAGATTATGTTCTTTGCAGATAACTACGATAAGTCTATGTATTATAGTGCAGGCAAGCAAGGTATCGTTGTAGCAAGTGGTATTACTTTATGGGATGGTTCACTCGGTTCTGCACAAAGCAATAATACAAAGGTTGGCGTATCTGGTCCTTTCGGTGCTTGGTATGAGGGTGCGACAAATCCTCACGGTGGTAACATGCTCGGCGATTTTGATGCTCAACTTGCAAGGGCAAACCTTAAAGATGGTGTTCAATATCGTATTATTATGGGCTTTGTAAACAACGGAACAACCTTTACGCTTAAGTATTGTTTATATAACTTAACCGACGGAAAAGTAGTGGAAGAAGTTTCTCAAACGTCTTGGGCATTCTTTACAGGCTCAAACGCAGCAGTTAACAATATGACGTTGGATAATTTCTCGGGTTCTATCGTTCTTTATGGTAAATTTAAAACAACTTGTACTATCGATAAACTTTACGGCGTAGAATCTGGCTCGTTTGAAGAAGTAGTTTCAAAATACACTGCATAATAACATTTAGAAAAAATAACAACCGTAGGTGGCTAAAACCACCTACGGTAACAATACTCGCTTAGGAGATATTATGAAAAAAATTAAACACGCATTACTTGCTTTTGTAATGCTTGCAACTTCAGTTTTGGGTGTAGCATGTAATAAGCAAGCAACACCGGAAGTTTTTAGTCCGGAGATTATTCCTGATTATTCTAGTTATACCGACCAATTTGACTTTTACGGATATCATTCTGTACACGATGGCTATTATTCTATAGACGGCGTTAAGTATTACGTTGGCGAAAGTTTTATGACAGAAGAGCAATATACGTTATATAAAGACGCAGGTATGACTATAATGTATCCACAGTCTGCTTTAAAAATCAGAGGCGAAGAGGGTGCAGCGGACGGAGATGCTGTAGCGCAAGCAAAATTCTACGCAGATCGTGCGCAAGATTTTGAAAGGGCAAAAGTAGAAATTGATAAATTCGTGGCTGTTGGCATAGAAAAAACTACGCTTTATGATGAAGACCTTTCTTGGCTTGGTCTTAACAATTATACTGGCGAGCCTTTAGTTGGCGAGGGAAAAAGATTTGCAACCAACGATGAATTAGACGAGTTAGTGTATAAATATGTTAGCCTATATGCCGATTATCCAGGTGTTTATGGTATTTGTTTTGCCGATGAGCCTAAGTATTTGGCAGTTCAGTCATACGGCGAGGTATACAATTCAATATTGCGTGTAAATGAAAAATACGGCTTTAATTTGTATCCAGATTTTAACCTTAACCCTTTAAATCTTACTAAAATTGTTTACGAAGATTATTATCCACACGTAGAAGGCACGGGCGAAGTTAATCCTACCACGAATAAGGCTACGTTTGAAGACGGTATGACTAGATATCAAAAGTATATAGAAGACTTTATGGATTCTATGAATCCTTCTGTTATACAATACGATGATTATCCTCTTCGTGACGGATATCTTTCACAAACGTATATCCCTTGTTTAGAGTATATTGCAGGTGTAGCACGTGATAGAGGTATAGAGTTCCATATGGTAACTCAAACCTTTGGTATGGTTACAAATGGAAGTAACAATATGCGTAAGCTTACCGAAAACGGTGCAAAGTGGCTTAACAATATGCTTGTAGGTTTTGGCGTGAGCGAAATTTCATACTTCACTTATTTCACAAGAACAGAAAATAAAACAGACGGAGAATCTTTCCTCGACAACGATTCGTTTGTGACTTTATATGGCAAACCAACGAACATCTATTATATGATGCAAGAAATAATGGCAAACAACCAAAGTTTTGCCCCAACAGTTCTTCAGTTTGATTATAAAAAGTGTGGAATATTTACTCAAGCTCCTTTGAGTCTTAATAGTGAGCATATTCGTAATATGCCTAAAAACGTTCAATCTTATGAGAAAGTTAATAGCGTTAAGGTTGATAAAGAATGTGCAATGGTAAACGAACTTTACGACGCTAAAAATAATAGATATATGTATATGGCTATGAATATCATAGATCCTGACTGCGTAGGCAGTAAAGCATATCAAAGTATTACGTTAGAGTTTGGTGAAGAGTTTAACTTTGCTTTAGTTTATAGAGATGGACAAAGTTCACTTTATCGCTTAACTGCAGACAAAAAGTTGACCGTTAGTGGAGAGGCTGGCGACGCATCGTTTATAATTCCATTTTAATCGTTAAATTTAAACAATATAAAAGGCTTAAACAAAAAGGAAGATTTTCCTTGGGTTTAAGCCTTTATTTTTTTCTTTACGTAAAATGTAGTCAAAAAAAACAGTAAAAAGTTATATATAAATATATAAAATTAGAACAGGTTAATTGCAAAAATAAAAAATGATTATATTTGATAAAAAAAAGAGTGGAAATATTTACAGAAAAAGTGTAAACTATATGTAGATAATGGTTTTTTATAAACAAAAATGTTTTTAGGAGGTACTTTATGGAAAGTGCTTTAATGCTTTCATTAAAGAAAGTGTACAAAATGCCAGAAGTTAAAATTTTAGTTTTAGACTTTTGTCAAGACGTTATTTGTAACTCGCAAGAGGGTAATGATAACGACTTTGATGCAGGCGGTTTAGGCGACTTATAAGGGGGAATAGGACTATGAAAAAGAAATTTAAATTTACGTCTTTAATAGTTTGCGTTGCAACTTTTGTTGCATCGCTAATGCTATCCGTTTTCTTTTCGGTAAAGCCTACTACGGCTGTTGCTAGTAGCGAGGCAAACGTCTTCGTTATCGAAAGTGGTGCAAGTGTAAAACTTACTGCCGACGGTCTTCGTTTTATCGTAAAGATGGATGAAGGATATCGTAACTTAATCGTTGACAACGACGACGTTGAACTTTGGGGCTATATTGCTCCCGTTGAAGAATTTGATAAAGTAAACGGCAGTTACGAGAAATTAGTAAAAAAAGTTGGCGGTCAACTTGATGAAAATAAAATTTATCAAAAAGATGGCGATGCTAAGCATTATTATGCCAATATTGCTATGATAAATCTTGGTACATACGGTTATCAAGATAGGTCTTTTTCAGCGATATTCTTTATTGTAGACAACAGATTAGGAACTCCAAAATATACTTACGCAGAGTTTGCAAAAGACGAACATAACGTAAGTGATATTGAACTTCAAAACAGAACTCAATACGAAGTTCTATGTTCGGCTCTTTTAGACGGTGATAAAAGTTACGAAACAAATATTTTGAGTAAATATCTTTGGCTTGGAACGGAAGATTATCCTATTGTTGTTTCTAATCAAGAGCAATATGATGCGTTAGTAGAAAAACTCGGCGATACCGACTTTGCTAGCGGGTTAGAAAATAAGTACGTAACGATAAATGCCTCAGTTACAACAAATGAGGAAGACAACGGTAAAATAGAGGGTGCTTTAGGTTCTGAAACGTTACAAACAGCAAAGCATAAGGTTACTTTCTTAGATGGTTATGAGGTTTATGACGTACAATACGTTGATAACGAAGGAGATGCTACTACCCCAGAAGTTCCAACTAAGGATGGATATATCTTTGTTGAGTGGGTTGGCGACTATACTAACGTTACAGGCGACGTTGTTGTTTACGCTAAATGGCAAGCCGATAAAGGAAACGCAAAAGATCTCGGCGATAAGACTATTTATGGAGTTGTTAGAGCAGATGGAAAAGAGATCACTACTGCACAAGACGTTATCGAGACAAGTATTTCTTTATTACCTGGTGAATTAGGGGACGGTGCTTATTATCCAGGTGAAACTAATGGAACGCCAGATCCAACTGATGAAAACAATACTGCAGATCAACCATATTTGGCGTTTGACGGAGATTACGGCTTTGGCGATTATTTCGTAGCAGACTTTACTGGTAAGAATATGCCAACGCTTGCATTCTTTGCAAACGGCTACGACAACTCAATTTTCTATGGTAATGGAAATAAAAACGGTGTTGTAGTTTCTACAGGTTTAACTTGGCCAGATGGTAGATTGTTTACTGAAGATAATAATGCTTTCTGTACAAGCGTATTCAACGGTCAAGGTCTTTGCATGTGGGGTCCTCACATGATTTATTCTACTGCAAAAAATAATGACTCTAAGGGCGTATTACTTCATTCAGGCGAAGAAAACGTTGCCCTTGGTAGAGCAAATCTTGTTGACGGCAAGCGCTATAGAATAATAATGGGTATGGAGCCTGGCGACGATCCTATCAACAGGGCAATTAAACTCGTTTATTGTCTTTACGATTTAGATAATAATTGCATCGTAGAATCAAGAGCAATTAATACCTATAACTTCTTTGCAGATGGTTGGGCAAATGCAGGTCAAACGAGAGATCAATTCTGTCAAGGCTCAATCGTTGCATACTCTCATTTTGGTACTGCAACAGTTCTCGACAAAGTATATAATATATATGAAGATACGAATATACAAGCTATTTCAACTGAGCTTGGTATGGCATACAGTTATAAAGCAAGTGTTAACGGTGATGAAGTTACTTTAGAAAGTAGTGGTATAGGCGATGGTGCAAACTATACAAAAGGTCAAAACAACGGTGGTTACGTAGATCAATCATTCTACGCTATTAACGGTGAATATGGCTTAAATGATTACGTGGCGTTTGATTTTACTGGTAAAAATATGCCAGAAGTTGCATTCTTTGCTAAAAATTACAATAACTCTATGTATGCAGAAGGCACTTCTAAGCAAGGTATTGTAGTTGTAACTGGTGTTACTACTTGGGACGGTCAACTTAGTTCAGGTGTAAACGGAAACGGCACTATTATTAGATATTATCATCCATTCATGGTTCAAAATACTTCTGATGGTGGATTTATAAGGGAATCTGAAAAGACGTCTGCACTTGGTAGAGCAAATCTTGTAGACGGAACTCACTACAGAGTAATAATGGGCTTTACTGGTAGTGGCTCGGCAATAACTCTCCACTGGTATTTATACAACCTTGATACTAATACCGTTGTAGAACAAAGTTCAATTACTACTTGGAACTTCTTTACAGGCTCAAACGGGGATGTTAATAATATGACTTTAAACGATTTAGTAGGCTCTATAGTTCTTTACGGTAAATTCGGTACTCCTTGTACGCTTGATAAGGTACACGGCGTATTTGAAAACACAAGCATTGTAGGGGTAAAGGATAGCCTTGCAATGGATTTAAAAACTGTAACCTTTAAGAACTGGGACGGTTCAGTTTTATATGTTACAAACGTTTCTGTTGGTGGTGAGCCAGTATATGGCGGCAACACCCCTGAAAGACCTGGTGATTTCGCATTTTCTTCTTATACCTTTGCAGGTTGGGATAAAGAACTTTCTCCAGTTACCGCCGATATAACTTATACCGCAGTATTTACAGGTGATTATAGAGATATCGTTAAAAGAAGTGGAGGTCCAGGCCACACTTATGGTGTAGAGCAAACTAATGGTAAAATCGTATTAAAGAAGAGTAACCTTGGCGACAGTGCAAACTATACAAAAGGTCAAAATAATGGTGGATACGTTCATCAATCTTATTTGGCTTTTGACGGAAACTACGCTTTAAACGACTATATCGCCTTTGATTTTACAGGTAAAAACTTGCCAGAGATTGCATTCTTTGCAAATAATTATAACGATTCTATGTATGCAGAAGGCACTTCTAAGCAAGGTATTGTAGTTGTAACTGGTATTACTACTTGGGACGGCCAACTTGGTTCAGGTGTAAACGGAAACGGCACTCAAATTAACTACGGTTTCCCATATATGATACAAAATGCTGCAGACGGTGGATTCTGTAGTGGTGCATTTGCAGGCTCTGCACTTGGCAGAGCAAACCTTGTAGACGGTACTCACTACAGAGTAATAATGGGCTTTACTGGTAGTGGCTCGGCAATAACTCTTAATTGGTATTTATACAACCTTGACACTAATGCTGTTGTAGAACAAAGTTCAATGACTACTTGGAACTTCTTTACAGGCTCTAACGCTCAAGTTGGCAATATGACAATCAACGATTTGTCTGGTTCTATCGTTTTATATGGTAAATTTGGTGTAGCTTGCGAATTAGATAGAATTCACGGTGTATTTGAAGATACAACTATCAATGCTGTTGCAGACGGCTTGAAAGGTGGTGAAACTTACACTGTAACCTTTAAAAATGCAGATGGCACTACTTTACAAGAAGAATCGCTTAAATACGGTGAAATGCCTTCATTTAAAGGTGTTTTATCTTCAAAAGAAGATGCTGTGTTTGTTTATACCTTTGCAGGTTGGGATAAAGCAATTTCTTTAGTAACGGGTGAAGTTACTTACACGGCAACGTATACCGCAGAAGCAAAAGAAGGGGTAACCACTCATAATGCTACAGCAAACAACGGAGGCATTGTTTTAAATAACAGTAACATAGGCGATAGTGCTCACTATTCGGGCTCTAACAACTTGTCTGATCCTGCCGTTATTGGCACTGTAAACCAATCTTACTTAGCCTTTGACGGAAACTACGGTTTTAACGACTATATTACCTTCGATTTTACTGGCAAGAATATGCCATCAGTTGCATTCTTTGCAAATAACTATAACGAATCTATGTATTACCAAAACGGTGATAAATACGGTTTAGTTGTTCTTACAGGTTTAACTACTTGGCAAGGTGTACTCTACACAGAGTATAACGACAGTAAGTCAGTTTGGGATGGTAAAGGTCTTTTAGTTGCTGGTCCTCAAATGCTTCACAACACTTTAAATAGTGGTAAAAACGGAGTTTTAGGTTTCCAAACGGTAACCTCTAACTCTGGTAGCAACAATAACGTAACGCTTGGTAGAGCAAACCTCGATGACAGTAAGCAATACCGCGTAATTATGGGTATGGAAGCAGGTGGCAACGCATACTCAGTGAAAATAGTTTACATTCTTTATAACGTAACGGATAGCGTAATAGTTGAAGGTTTTTCGGGTGAAACGTACAACTTCTTTACAACTGGTTTTGCAAAAGAGGGGCAAACGAGAGAAGAGTTCTGTCAAGGTTCTATCGTATTATACGGTCACTTCGGTACTACCACTACTCTTGATAAGGTATGGGGCGTATACGAAGATACAACCCTTAGTGACGTAGTTAAAAAGGTTATACCTACTGATGAAACCCCAGGCGAGGGCGAAACTCCAGGCGAGGGTGAAACTCCAGAACAACCTACTACAAATCTCCTTGGCTACGATAAGTATACAGACCAATTCGACTTCTATGCGTACAGTGCTTATAGCGATGGCACGTATGAAATTGACGGTGTAAAATATTATGTTGGTAAAAACTTAGCAAACCTTAAGCAATACAGTTTATACGGTGAAGCAGGTATGACAATCTACTTCCCTCAAAACGATATGCTTATCGACGGGACAGAAACGTCTATCAACAATGCTAAAAAACTTATAGATGATTTAGCAAAAGTTGGAATTAATAAGACAATTTTACAAGATAGTAGAATTTTATATCTCAGCATGCTTGAAAATGGATTGCCAGCAGAATATGATACTGATGAAGAATTAGACACATACATTTATAATTGTGTAAAAGATTATGCAACCTATCCAGGTGTATACGGTATTCAACTTGGCGACGAGCCTAAATATGCTTGCTTAGATGAGTATTCTGCAGTTTATAGATCAATTAAGCGTGTAAACGTGAAATACGGTTTTAACTTGTTTATCCAATACAACCTTAACCCACTTAACGTAACACAAAATGTTTACGACAACTATTATCCAGCATCTTCTGGAACGTATGAATGGACCAACTATCGTTATAAGCTCGGATTAAGAGATAGATTTACTGATAGCGTAACTCGTTATACTCAATATATCAACGATTTCTTAAACGCTATGAATCCGGACTCTATTATGTATGACGATTATCCATTGATGGAGGATAAGAACGGAAACCTTGTTATAAGCGATTCTTACATTCCTTGTCTTCAAATCGTTGCAAAGGCTGCTGCCGACAGGGGTATTAAGTTCTATCACGTAACTCAAGCATACGAAAATAATGCGGATGGTACTATTCACCGTCGTGCAGTTACTGAAAAGGGTGCTAAGTGGCTTAACAATATTCTTCTTGGTTTTGGAACAAAACAAATTGCTTACTACACCTACTATACAAGAAGTGAAAGTGATTCTACCGGTGGAGAATCTTACGTTGACGGCTCGTCTTTCGTAGATTATAATGGTAACCCAACAAGTTTCTATTACTGGATGCAAGCTATTATGGCTAACAACCAAAAATTTGCTCCAACAATAATGCAATTTGATTATAAGGGTAGCAGAGTTAGTTCAACCAGTTTAAATCATCTTGGCGAAATTACTGTGTCTAACTCGTTTACAAAACTCACCTCGTTTAGCATAAATTCTGGTTCGGCACTTGTAACTGAACTTTATGATAAGACGAAAGGCAATTATATGTACATGGCAATGAACGTTGCAGACCCAGACGATGACGAGGCTACTAGAACAGTGTCAATGACTTTCAACGGTTATACTAACGTACTCGTTTACGACGGAAACGGCAACTTTACTAACGTTGTACTTACAAATGGTGTTTATACTGCAAACTTAATGGCAGGTGACGCTGTATACGTAATTCCTTACAACTAAACTTAATAAACGGAAAACCTCCTTTTAGGAGGTTTTCCTAATACTATAATAAAAAGGAAAGTAGATTTTATATAAAACAAACTATGTGGATAGTAAGAGATCTAGAAAAAACAAACAAAAACCTTGCAGTTTTTTATAAAAAATTTACGCTTGAAGATTTGGTAGAAAAAGCCGTTCTAAAAATTTCGGCTCTTGGTATTTTTAACCTTAAAATTAACGGGCAAGAAATAAAAGAGTATTTTATGCCAGGTTGGACCAATTACGGTAAATACGTGCATTTATGCGAATATGACGTTACCAAGTTGTTAAATCAAGATAATTTGATAGAAATAACCATTGCAGAAGGGTGGTATTCGGGTAGAGTTGGTTACGGTCAAGGTCCAGACGTTTACGGCGAAATAAACGCTCTATTTGCAGAATTAACGCTTAGTTATAAAAATGGCAAAAAAGAGATTGTTTCTACTGATGAAACTTGGAAAGTTGGCAAGTCTAATATAGTACGCTCTTCATTTTTTGACGGAGAAACCGTAGATTTTACTTGTGAAAGCCAAGATATAGACAGTTTGCCTTTTGCTAAAAAGTATAACGTAAAAGTAGATTTCAAGCCTTACGATTACGAGCCTGTTGTTCAAATCACAAGTTTAATTCCAGAAGTTTTAAGTAGCGAAAAAGGGATTATAAGGCTAGATTTCAAGCAAAATTTTGCTGGATTTATTACTTTTACAGTTAAAGGCAAAAAAGGTAGTGAGGTTATAATCAAGCACGCTGAAGTCTTAAACGACGACGGCTCGCTCTATTTTGACAACTTGCGTTCTGCAAAGTGCCAAGATAGAATTATACTTTCAGGAAATAAAGATAAATTTGAGCCTAAATTTACTTTTCACGGTTTTAGATACGCAGAGATTATTTGTGGCGAAGACGTGGAAGTTTGCGATATAAAAGGTATCGTTTTATCACAAGATTTGAATTATCACGGCAAATTTGAATGCTCTAGTGAAATTGTAAATACAATTTATAAAAATGCAGCGTGGGGGCAAAAGAGCAACTTTATATCTATTCCAACCGACTGCCCACAAAGAGATGAAAGGCTTGGTTGGACGGGCGACGCACAAGTATTTTGCAACTCGGCAATGTTTAATAGCGATTGCAATAAATTTTTTGAAAACTATTTAAAACTTATTCAAACGGATATTTTAGAAGACGGCAAAGTGCCTTCTTTCGTGCCTTTCTTTATACCTGTTTCAGTGTCTACTGCAGGTGTTCCAGGTTGGGCAGATAGTATTTGTATAATTCCGTATTATCATTATTTGCATTATAGAAATAAGGACCTTTTAAAAGAAAGTTTGCCTTTTGCTGTTAAGCATTTTGAGTATTATTTAAGCAAAAGTGATAAGTATTTATCAAACGTTCAAAACGCTTTTGGCGACTGGCTGTCTGTTAAAGAAGCAGAGGATAAGTGTGTTATTAGTCAGTGCTTTTTTGGGCTTTCAGCAAAGCTTATAGCGAGGATGTTCGCTATTTTAGGCGATGATGAGAACACGGATAAATACGAGTGTTACTATAAAAAGATAAAGCATGCTTTTAGAGAGAATTATCTATACAAATACGGCAAGATAAAAGGCGATTCGCAAACAGCATACGCCTTTGCTTTGTCCGTAGGGTTTGTAACCGTTAGCGAGATAAAATCACATTTTATTCAGTCGCTAGAAAGTGAGGGGTATAAACTTACTACGGGCTTTATTGGGGTAAAATATCTTCTTCCTGCAATTTGCGAGATTGGGGAGGTTGACCTCGCTTATAAAATTATTAAACAAACTGAATACCCATCGTGGGGCTATACTATAAAACACGGAGCAACGACCATTTGGGAAAGATGGAACGGCTATACTAAAGAAAATGGGTTTGAAACGCCTAATATGAACTCTTTTAACCACTATAGTTTAGGTTCGTGTGTAGAATGGCTTTATAGTCACGTTTTAGGTATAAAACTTTCTGAAAACGAAAAAATTTGCATTTCGCCGTCTTTTAGTTCGGAATTATCTTTTGCAAAGGGAGAATATAAGTCTTTGCACGGTAAAATAGCCGTAGATTGGCAATATAAAGAAGGTAAATATTATTTGGAAGTTAAAGCCGATAAAAAAGTAAAATATAATTATGATTTTGGCAATAGAGACGTTGTGTCAGTAGAGATGAAAGACAACGTTTTAAAGGCAGTTATCAAATAAGGAGATTACGTATGGACAAAATTTTTACAGTTTCAATACTTGGTTGTGGTTCAAGGGGAAGAGATGCTTACGGAAAGAATTTTTATCTTTTAAAAGACAAGTTTAAAATAGAATGTCTTTGCGATATCAATCCAAAGCAAATAGAAATAGCGAAAGCAAATTGGGGTATTCCAGAAGAAAAGTGCTTTTTATCTCCAGAGGAATTTTTAAAAGAAAAACGCTCCGATGCTTTAGTTATTGCAAATCAAGATAGAGGCCACGTAGACGTGTGTATAAGGGCTTTAGAACTTGGCTACGACGTGTTGCTTGAAAAACCTATTACGCCTATTGAAGAGGATTTATACAGGCTTTTAGAGGCCCAAAAGAAATACGGTGGAAAGGTTGTAGTTTGTCACGT
>JAFVSF010000154.1 GCA_017503885.1 Clostridia bacterium | reverse complement strand
CGATACTACAAAACAATCAACGCTCGATTCAAAAGTATTCTTTAACAATATGAACGTTTGGTACGAGTGTGACAATAAAGGTAATCCTACTCTTGATGCTAATGGTAACCTTGTTCCAGGCTATAAACTTAAATCTGCAAACATTAAGTTAGGTGACTTTTATTATAGTACTCGTCTTGATGGCGACCCTGCAAAGGATGCAGGCAAAGGTTTAACTGATGAAAATGCTAGAAAGGCTGCTATAGATGCCGTTAACGGTAGATTTATGTATGCAAATGTAGGTATATCTACTGCTGGTTTACCTAAAGATGTTATTGCAGATTTAGCAAAACATCCAGAAAACCATACTGATAAAATGAGTTTTACAGTAAGAATTAACCCTTACGAGTATTTCGTTTACAAATACGGCTTTGAACCACACTTCACGTTTGGTACAAACGCAAACGGTTGGGATATCTTTACAAGACTTGCTCAAGGTGCAAGATTCTCACTTTTATTTGCAGTAGCAGTTTCTGTTATCAACCTTATTATCGGTGCATTCTACGGTGCAGTAGAAGGTTACTACGGTGGAACAACTGACCTTGTAATGGAACGTGTTTCAGATATACTTGCTGCAATTCCATCAATGGTAGTAACTGTTCTTTTCAACTTGCACTTGTCTGCAAAGGTAGGCGTCGTGCCGGCCTTACTGTACTCGTTCATAATGACGGGATGGATAGGTATGGCGTCGAGAACTCGTATGCAGTTCTATAGATTTAAAAACCAAGAATACGTTTTAGCGGCAAGAACGTTGGGTGCAAGAGACTTTAGAGTAATGTTTAAACATATATTCCCTAACTCTCTCGGTACGTTAATTACAGGTTCAGTACTTGTAATTCCTGGTGTAATTTACAGCGAAACGTCGCTTACCTACCTTGGAATTATTAACCTTGACTCTCCTACGAGATCATCTGTTGGTGCAATGCTTTCTGCAGGACAAGGTATGTTTACTAAGTATCCTCACCTCGTATTGTTCCCAGCACTCTTTATCGGCTTATTAATGGTATCGTTCAACTTGTTTGGTAACGGTCTTCGCGATGCGTTCAACCCATCGCTTCGTGGTGCGGAGGATTAAGATATGGAAAAGAAACTTGAAGTTAAAAACCTTAAAATATCTTTCCGTACTAACAACGGTAAAGTACAAGCAGTTAGAAATATAGATTTCGACCTTTACAAAGGCGAAACGTTAGCTATCGTTGGTGAATCTGGTTCTGGTAAATCAGTTACCAACAGAGCAGTTATGGGTATTCTTGCCGGTAACGGTATGATAGAGAGTGGTAAGATCATCTACGACGGTAAAGATTTAGTTCGTATCCCAGAAGAAGATATGGTAAAACTTCGTGGCGATAAAATTGCTATGATTTTCCAAGATCCACTTTCTAGTTTAAACCCAATAATGCGTATAGGTAAGCAAATTACCGAGGCAATGCTTCTTAAAAATAAAGCATCTAGAAGAAACAGTAAAAAACAATTCAATAGAATGCTTGAAAAACTTAAGAAGAACATGATTGAATGTTGTGATGGTAGTGAAGCAACTATTGCAAAAATCGAAGATTATATCAAAACTTTTGATTCTTTCAATATTTCTGCATTAGAACTTGAAAACAGTTATAACGTTGCCTATACAAACGCTCAAGAACTCGTTGCTGACGTTAAAGACGTTTTATTTAGAAATGAGAGAAAGCAAAAAGTTGATGCAAAAGCAGTAATCGCTAAGCTATCTAAGAAAGTTAAAAAGACTCACAACGTTTTCCTTACTTCTAAATTTGAAGATCAAATAAGCGCAACGTTATCAAGCCTTAACAGCGTAAACGTAAGCGTTGTTGAAAATAGTGAAGGTTTAAGCGAAGACGTTATTTCTGCACTCACTTCTTTAAGAGAACTTTTTGAAAATATCGTTACCGTTGAAAAGCCAAACTTCTTCCGTATAGGGTATTATAAATACAAGAATCCTAGCGAAACGTTTGTAGGTAAAGACGTTGCAAAGCTTAACGAAGAATCTCTTAAGTTCCTTGACGAAAACTTTATGGCAGACTTTATCGCAATAGAGAAAGAGGCTGTAAAACACGCATTTGAAAAGGCAAACGAGGCAAAGAAAGAAACAATCGGTGCTCTTCAAGAGTTAAGTGATTTTATTAAGAACGCAGATTTAAGCGATAGAAAGTCAATTACTGAAAATTGTACTAACATTTATGCAAAGGTTAAATCTTGTAGAAACGATTTAGCAACTGTTAAAGACAGTGCAATTTATACGTTTAAGTCAAGCTTAAACGCAGAAGTTGATAGATATTATTTTGCAGTTAAAAACAACCCTAAGGAAGAGGCAAGATTTGCTAAGCAAACGGCTAAAAGGGAAGCGTTAATTGCCAAAGGTAAGACTGTGGACTGGAAAGTTGTTCCAAAGGTGTTAATCGATTTAGAACAACAAGTTCAAAATATTATAACTATAATTGACGACCTTAAAGTTAAGTTTGAGGAAGATTTGCAAAATCAAAACGTTGATTACAATGCAAAGAGTATTGATCTTATCGACTACTTTAAGGAAAAAGCATCTGGCGTTGTAAACGTTGTAACGAGAAAACTTGCTCGTGAAAAGGCAATTAAGCTTATGGAAGAAGTTGGTATTCCAAATGCAAGAATTCGTTATAGACAATATCCATTTGAATTTTCAGGTGGTATGAGACAACGTATAGTTATCGCTATTGCTCTTGCAGCAGACCCAGATATTCTTATTTGTGACGAGCCTACAACGGCACTTGACGTTACGATTCAAGCACAAATTCTTGAACTTATTAATAAGATTAAGAGGGAAAGAGGTCTTTCAGTAATATTCATTACTCACGACCTTGGTGTTGTTGCTAACATGGCAGATAGAATTGCAGTTATGTATGCAGGTAAAATCGTAGAATACGGCACAGCTGAAGATATCTTCTATGATCCTCGCCATCCATACACATGGGCTCTTCTTTCTTCAATGCCAGACCTTAATACTAATGAAAAACTTGAATCTATTCCAGGAACGCCTCCTAACATGATTTATCCTCCTGTTGGCGATGCGTTTGCAGAAAGAAACAAGTACGCCTTAGAGATAGATTTCGAGATGCAACCTCCTTTCTTTGAGATAAGCGAGACTCATAAAGCCGCTACTTGGCTTTTGCATCCAGACGCTCCTAAGGTTGCTACACCTAAGATTATTACTGATCGAATTGAGGCTATGAAAAATTACGGAGGTGCTAAAAATGATTGATAATGAAGAAATATTATTAAAAGTTGAAAACCTCTGTCAATATTTCAAAATGGGTAGACAGCAACTTAAAGCCGTTGACCACGTAAGCTTTGATATTAAAAAAGGTGAAGTTTTTGGTCTTGTTGGTGAATCTGGTTGTGGTAAAACTACTACAGGTCGTTCAATAATTAAACTTTACAACATTACTGGTGGTAACGTTTATTTTAAAGGCAGAAGAATTTGTGCCGGCACGTTACAATATAAAGAGGAAATTGCTAAAGTTAAAAAAGAATGTTCTGAACAAATAGCAGAGTTAAAAAAACAACTTGTTGAAGATCCTACAAAAGCAGAGGTAATCAATGCTAAAATTGCAGAGATTACTGCTCAAAAAAATGCTAAAATTGCAGAACAACGCAAGTTAATGGCAGAGGCAATTCACGACCATAAGCATGGTGATGAATTATATGCTGAAGAACTTGTTCAAGACATTAAAAACACTCAAGAACCTATTCTTGCAGAGTTAAAAGAGACTAATCCTGAAGCATACGATATTGAGAATAAAAAATATCGTCATGATTTAAGAGTTGCAAAACGCAGTAGATTTATTACTCGTATTCAAATGATTTTCCAAGATCCTATTGCATCACTTGACCCTCGTATGACCGTACGTGAAATTATATCTGAAGGTCTTGTAATCAACGGAATTAAGGATAAAGAATACATTGATAATAAAGTTTACGAAATTTTGGAGACCGTTGGTCTTGTAAGAGAACACGCAGACCGTTATCCTCACGAATTCTCTGGTGGACAACGTCAACGTATCGGTATTGCAAGAGCAGTTGTAATGGAGCCTGAAATGATTATCGCCGATGAGCCGGTATCTGCTCTTGACGTATCAATTCAAGCACAAGTTATAAACCTTTTAAACGACCTTCGCAGAAAACTCGGTCTTACTATTTTATTCATTGCACACGACTTGTCTGTTGTTAAGTATTTCTCAGACCGTATCGGTGTTATGTATTTCGGTAAACTTGTAGAGTTGACAACGTCAGAAGAGTTGTTTGCTCATCCTCTTCATCCATATACAAAGTCTTTGTTGTCTGCAATTCCTCTTCCTGACCCTCACTATGAGAAAGGTAGAGTAAGAAAAACTTATAATCCTATTGCAGAGCACGATTATTCAGTTAATCAGCCATCTCTTAGAGAGGTTAAAGAAGGACACTTTGTATACTGTAACGACGAGGAAGAAATTAAATATAAAAAGGAATTAGGTCTCGAAGTTGGAGAATAATAAATTAAAACAAATTTTAATTCGATACGCCGTTTGTATTGCGATAGCAACAGCGATTGTTTTTGGTGTTTTAGCCATAAATAACGTGTTTTCACAAACGGAGTTAAGTCAAATTTATAAAATTTTATGTGATGCATTTTTTGTAAGTGGCATATTGTTCATTTTATTTGGTGCTTTATTCTTTTTAAGTGATGAAGGAGCATTTGACGGAATAGGATGGGCATTGAAAAGTGCTTTAAGGGCAATTTTTCCCTTTGTCGGCACAAAAGAAGCCGAAACTTACAAGTCGTATCGAGATAGAAAGCACAGTAAAGGCAAAACAAAGGGATATTCGTGTATATTTTTTACTGGTCTTGTGTATTTGGCT
>JAFVSF010000153.1 GCA_017503885.1 Clostridia bacterium | reverse complement strand
TACCTATTGTTGCAGAAAACAAGGTTCAAGAGTTTAGAGAAAAAACCGATAGCATAATCGGTGCGGAACAGCACTTTATTGGACATCTTCAAACAAACAAGGTAAAATATCTAGTTGGCAAGGTTGCTTTAATACAATCTGTAGATAGTATTCATCTCGGTCAAGCAATTTCAGACGTATGCGTTAAAAAGTGCGTTAGTCAAAATATTCTTGCAGAGATTAATATCGGCGGTGAACTTTCTAAAAGCGGTTTTAACCCTGATAATGCAATAGAATCTGTAAAACAATTAAGTCAATTAAAAGGAATAAGGGTAGTAGGCCTTATGGCTATGCTCCCCCACTCCGAAGACCAAAATCTTCTAAAAAATTTATGCTTGCAAATGAGAAGTCTTTATGATAACATAAAAAGTGAAGGTTTTGATTTTAGATATCTATCCGTCGGTATGAGTGCCGATTATAAAATTGCCATACAAAACGGAAGTAATATGATTCGTATTGGCAGTTCAATTTTTGGAAAAAGAAATTACGGTGAGAATTAATATGAGCGTTTTTGATTTATTTGGCAAAGAGCCTAAACAAAATAAAATTAAAAGAGGATTCGACCCCTTAAGAACAAATCAGGCAGAGGAAAAGAAGAGCCCTATTGCCATTTTTAGTCCGACCTCTTACAATGACGTAGAAGATATTATCAACGCCTTAAAAATGGATAAGCCGGCTATAGTTCATTTAACTGAATTAAAGACGGAAACGGCCATAAGAGTTCTAGATATGCTTTCCGGCGCAATATTTGCTCTTGGTGGCGGAGTTTATGAAATGGAAAAAAATATTTTCATGTTTAGCCCCTCTGGTGTTGAGGTAAACTAGAATAATTTTAATAATTAAAAAGGCGGAAACTTTCCGTCTTTTTTTGTTACGCAACTCTTTGCCTTTTTTCGCTATTATTTAAAAATTAAAGACCTTAGTTTAATTATCCAACTAAGGTCTTTTTATATAGATTTTGGAATTATTATCTTATTTCTAAGGCATTATAGGTAGCATCAAGAGAAGCAATTTTTTCTGAGAAGAGTTTTTTCTCGTCTTCCGTGATTTCAAGTTCTACAACTTTCTTTAATCCACTGCCATTAACTACACAAGGTACGCCTAAACACATATCGTCTGCACCATAAGCGCCGTGAGGATTTGTAGAAAGAGTAAGTAAAGTATCGTTATCTGCAAAAATTGCCTTGATAAGTTTAACGGTAGAAGCGGCAATAGCATAGAAGGTTGCGCCTTTTGCTTTGATAACCTTTGCTCCTGATTTAACCATACCTGTATAAATGTTTTCTAATTCAGTATTTAATACCTCTTCAGAAACACCCATAATCTTTTTGCAGTATTCTTTAATTGGCATACCGCATACCGTACAAAGACTCCAAGGTACCATACAAGACTCACCGTGTTCACCGAAAACGTATGCGTTTACGTTAGATACGTCAACCTTGCAGTAATCTGAAATTGCTTGTGCTAATCTGTTAGAGTCAAGTAAAGTTCCAGTACCTATAATTTGATTTGCAGGAATTCCCATACTCTTGATAG
>JAFVSF010000152.1 GCA_017503885.1 Clostridia bacterium | reverse complement strand
TTCCCATTCCGTTTGAGTATAATACGAAATATCGTAATCGTATACGTCTTGAGCCGAGGTGTTAAGTTGAGTAAATAAATATTCGTAAGACGAGATATTAGTCTTAAACGAACGAACGCCCCCATAGATAAAGAGATTGAAATTGTTTGGAATTGGCAATACCAACGAATCCTCGTCGTTAAAGCATCTTATACGCATTTTTGCAGTTTCAGATAAGGTTGCGTATACCGAAGGATTTTTAGTTTCAAGGTCGTATTCAAAGAAAAGTCCCGATCCACCAGTCTTAACGCTATATATTTCGTTAGCTTTATCGGTTGCCATAAATCTTAAGAAGTCTTTTGCAAGTTCAACGTTTTTAGCGTATTCGGGAATTACTGCCGTGTGGTAATTTCCAACCGAGTAAAGAATATTACGAGCCTCTTTTATAATTGCAAAATCTTCAGGGCTAACGCCCTCAAAAGATTCTGCCCCGCCATCTACCGCTTTTACAACCTTTGAAAGCGTAGCGTCGTCTTTTACGGTTGTAAGTCTGTCGATAATCGCACTAATAACGGGGGTTTTCATCATCTGAACGTTATAAGCCTTTCCTCCGTTACTAACTATATCGTCAATAAGCTCTTTCATTTCCATATCAAACCAGTCACCGCACGCCATAAACATTCCTTCGCCCTTTACGAACTTTCTTTGAGCGGTAATATAGTCGGTTGACGATGCTCTGTAATAAAGATTGTTTCTAATAGCGTTTTCTAATACGGTTAAGGACTCTAATCTACCCTTTTGCTTAAAAATATCTACCGAATACTCGTAAGCTTCGGTTTCGGGATTATAGGTTTTGCCTTCCCAGAACTTTTCGTAATTTGCATAGCCTTCATATTGAGCCCACCAAGTCGGCATCAAATGTTCCCAATAAGTTGCACCGCTATCCATAGATTGCATAATAGAATATCCAATACCGTCACTATTAACTTTCTTTTCCTTTTCGGTTTCGGCTTCCATTATCGCTAAAAGTTCATCCGTCGTTACTGGAACTTCGTATTTTGCTGCCGATAATTTATCGGCGTTGTATAAAATACCGTTATAACCACCCGCCCAAGGCATTGCAAACCAAGAAGAATTGCCGTTTTTATCGGTGTATAAGTTTGACGTAACCGTGCTGTCTATCATCTTTTCTTTTACCTTTACACTTTCGCCAGGGACTGTAGAGTTGTAAACGTCGGCAAGGTCTGCAAGATAGTACTTTTTGGTGCTAGAGTTTTTATATCCGTAAAGCTCTTGTAAGTTCAAACCGAAAAGCAGGTCGAATTTATTTGCCTTACTGTTGCCCGACTTAATCTTGTCAGCACCGTAGGTTTCTACTCCGTTGCTTTCTTTCTCAAACCCAACGTTACCGTACTTTTCGATAACCCATTCTTCCTTTGCAAACGCTTCCATTATGCCGTCAAGCCATTCGGTTCTATAACCGGCATCTAAAATATAGACGTTTAGCGTAACATCGGCAGGCTCTTGTTTTTTTCCGCAACCGTTAAAAAACACGGTTGAAATCATCATAAATGACGCAATTACTATTGATAATAATTTTTTCATAAGATTTTCCTCCAAAATCTTTATTGTTTAAGTATATTTTCTTAACGGCAATTTGCTTTTTGCGATTGTCGTTTAACTTATCCCTTCAATCCACCAACAGACATATTCTTCATTATTTGCTCGGAAAATATAGCAAATACGACGATTACGGGTACCATAGAAATAAATAACGCCGCATAATAAATAGTTGGGAATTTATCAAACATATTTAGTTGGACGTAGTAAAGTCCAGACGCAATCGTTGGATAACTCGGCATGAATAAAATTATTGAAGTATAGTCGTTCCAACAAGAAATTGCAGCTATAATTGAAAGGGTTACGATAGGACCTACCGCCATAGGTAACATTACCTTAAAAAATGCTATAAAGTCGTTTCCACCGTCCATAAACACCGCCTCGACGTAACTCCACGGCATATTTTTAAAGAAGGCGTACATTATCAAAAAGTTAAACCCGAAACCACCCGCGCAAGTTACTATCGGCTGAAGCGGTGTGTCGTAAATTTTAAGCGCCGCGCTTAATCTAAAACTTGCGGGAAGCGTTCCTACGACAGGTATTGTCATTGATACTACTGCAACCGTGTAAATTAAGTTTTTACACTTGAATTTGTATTTTGAAAGACTGTATCCCGTGCACGCGCTAAAGAAAACGCCTTCAACAACGACTACCGTCGTATACCAAATACTGTTGAAACCCATACCGAGAAGATTCGTTCCGTCATGCTCTAATTTTACAAATGCACTTGCGTAATTTTTAAATATCCATTTTGTTGGAAGAGCCATTATTTTAAACTGCTCTACATCCTCAAAATAGTTGTACGATGATTTAAACGACGAAATAAAAAGCCAAACGAACGGAAAAACCATAATTACAGTATAAAGTGCGAAAAGAGCAAAAACTATTGCGTAAATTACTTTTTCGCCCTTCGTTCTTTTGTAAAGCAAACTTCCGTCTTTTGTAAATTTTAGCGTATTCACCATGAAGTTCTCCTTTAATACTCAACGTCTGATATTTTATCCATAACAGACCGTACTAATACTATTAGTGGGATAAGGACTACGGTAAAACAAAGCCCTGCTGTTGCAACGAGATTATAATCGCCTTCTATTTTTACGATATTGTATATCCAAAACGCAATAGTCGAAGTTTGATATTCGCCCGTAACGAGCAACATTATCGGTCCGCTCGCCGAGAATATTCCTGAAAGTAAAAGTACTACCTTCGTTGAAATCGTTGACAAAATAAGAGGAATTACTATGGTTACGACTTCACGGATAGGTCCGCAACCGTCAAGCTTTGCCGACTCAAATACTTCGGTTGGAATTCTTGACATTGCTCCGCTAAATATAAGCATATCACCGCCTATTCCAGTCAAAATGGTATACACGATTATCGTGAGCGTCGGAACGACAGAATTGGGTATACGAAGCGGGCCATTCATAGGATAGTCGGGATTTATCTTGCCAAACAAAATCCCCAAAGGTCCTGTTGGAAGTAAAAGTTGACTAAATACCGAAGTGAGTATAATCGGGGTTATTATACACGGAAGATAAAATACTATTCTAAAAAACTTATACCCCAAAATCTTCTTTGACAAAAAATAACTAACGAGAAGTGATAACGGCATCGTAATAACAGCGCTACTCATAAAATAAAGTATCGTGTTTTTTAACGACACGTTTAAATCGTTTCCCTTTTCGGTAAGATGTTGCCAAAAAGTTACGAAGTTTTGAAAAGACCATTGCATTTCACCTGCGATATCTATTTGGAAGGCAAGCAAAATAGAACTTACGTTCACGTAAAGCCAAAACACGAGCCAGTTGACGATAGGTATCGCCAACATACAAACTAAAAAGAGCCTTTGCCCTTTTCTCGGCTTTTGCTTATTTAAAAAGTCATTACGCTGAAAATTTTTCTTTTCTAACGGCAAAAAAGCGTCTTGATTTTCCATAACACCAGATCCTTTATCGTACGCGTGATATAATAATGATAATAAAATACACAAAAAATTCCACGCTAAATATTTATCATAAGTATTATAAGCCCGCGCATTGTATATTGTCTTGCTATTTTTTAATTATTTTTTGCTTTTTTATTAAGTCAGAGTAAAAATCTCTTATTTATTAAAAAGCCTTGACAAACTCATTTATTTTGCTTAGAATAAATTTATGAAACTTCAATTATTAGAAAAACACTCGTCATTTGACGATAAAAATAGCAACTTTGACTTCCATATTTGGAATTATTTGGAAACGCCTTTTCATACGCATAAGGACTATTATGAGTTGTTTTTGGTTACGAAGGGCCCTATCAAATACTACGTCAACGGGAAAATGGTTTTGCTAAAATCAAAAGATATGTCTATCGTTAGACCGTCGGATAAACACAAGTTTTTCCACATGCAAGACGATACGGCCTGTCAACACATAAACCTTGCAATAGACTGTGAATATTTTAATTATTTTGCAAATCTTATTAACCCCACCCTTAAAGATACGGTAAACTCTATTGAAGGTCATATTATCGTATCCGTATCGGACGAGCAGTTCAATTATTTTAATTACTTAAAAAGAGTTATAAACACTATCCCTTCAGACGAAACTCAACAGCGAAACGTCAATTATAACCTACTGCTTTTTAATATGCTTTCGATTTTCAACATGTCCACTTGTAGAAAAAACGAGCCGTACCCCACTTGGTTTTCGTCGCTTTTAAACGAAATTTCAAAGCCTTATTTTATTGATAAAACCGTAAACGATATGTACGCTCTATGCCCATACTCAAGCCCCGTTATCGTAAAGGCGTTTAAAGACCACTTAAACACCACCCCCATAAAATACTTAACTAACCTTAAAATGACTTATGCAAAAAATCTTTTAATGGCAACCGACTATAATACCCTTGACATCTGCACAAGGATAGGTTACGCATCTTTGAGCCACTTTAATCACGTCTTTAAAGAGTTTTACGGAATAACGCCGTCACAGTATAGAAAAAGAAGCAAAATAATAATATCCGATTAAAAACATATTATTTAAATTTATAGGCATTTCCACCGTAATCCACAATAAATATCGTGCTATAAGTCGATTAAATTAACTTTTGACAGTCTATAATCGAAACTTTAAGCCGTTTTAATAATAAAAAACACTCTTGACAAGCGAAAAGGACACCTATTCTCAGGTGTCCTTTTCATTGGCGGAGAAGACGAGATTTTCCTCTTGTGTTTTTGCAACCGTTCTTCTTTAAACTTGCTTTTCGGTTGCAAAAACACTTCGGTCATCACTAAAAACGATTATCAATCGTTTTTACCTTACAAAGTAAGGGCGTTCTTAGTTCAAATCTCATCACAAACTTTTCTACAGCAAAAACAAAACCCAAACCAAACCTTTTACAATTCACAAATTATCAAATCAAATTAAGTTAAGACTTAATTCTGTTATAATCCAAAAATCCTTTCTTATTGTTAAATTTTATATCATTAAACCCAATAGCGTTTAACGAATCTAAGCGCATTTGATCTTTGAGCATTTCTAAAGCATGTCCTATTTCAAAAATCCTTGGAGATAACGTCTCTTTTGTTAATGCATATTTAATGTGTTTTATTATGGTGTTTGCATCATGAAAAACTTTTTCATAAGAAGAGTCTAAAGATAAAAGAAATGTTTCTTGAGGGCAAATTTGTTGTTCAACTCTTTCAAAATCAGCAAAACTATATTTAAAGGAACAATTTTGTGATTTTAAATGTTCTACAAATTTTTGTTGTTTTTTTGATTCTTCAAACTCTTCACTTGTAGCTATTCCATTGGAGGCAGCTACAGGCGCCAGGTAATTTTCTATTTCTTCAATCTTTTTCTGAAAGATGCTGAAAAGCTCTTGAATAGAAACTTTTTCAAACCTAAACTCGTTATTTATGAATTTTTTGTGGTATTCACAGATAATGTTATTTACGGACATTAATAGCCAAGTTAACGAATTAAAAAGTGGCCGGTAAGTTGTTTTTATAATAAATTCTGCCTGTTCTATTTTAGTGAGATTATTGCTTCTCTCGATGAAAAAAGCTAATAAAACAGCGCCAACACCACTTGTTCCTATAGATAGAAAAACTGTTGCCCAAATGTTAAAACCTTCATAGAGTATAAAACCTAATGCTATAGAAACTAAGGATACAATTAATGCAAAAAAATAAATGATAAAATTTTTCTTGGTTACACCTAAAACTGTTTTCATTTCACATTACCTTTGAGTTTTAATTTACAAAAAAGTTTATTTTATTATATCATAAACAAAAAAATTTTTCAAGATGTTATACTCTTGTAACTTTACATTTTTTATAAAAAGTGTTATAATAGTTTCAATATTAAGGAGAGTCGTATTATGAGCTTTGCAGAAAAGGTAAAATTTGTTCGTACTGAACTAAAATTATCGCAAGAAGATTTGGCAAGAGAACTTGGAGTTAGTTTTGCTACAATAAATAGATGGGAAAATGGTAGTTACAACCCAAGCCGTTTAGCAAAAAAAGTATTTGAAGATTTTTGTTTGAAGAATAATGCTCAAATAAAAGAGGGGTAATTTGATGAAAATATATCAAACAGATAACATCAATTTGTTTAATGGCGACTCATTAAATATGTATGATAAATGGGAAACTCCCACCGTAATTATTTCGGATGGACCATATGGTGTGTCCGGATTTAAGGGAGATTTAATTTCTTATAAGAATCTTGGCAATTGGTATGAACCTCATATTGCTGCGTGGACCCAAAAATCTACTCCACAAACAACATTATGGTTTTGGAATACAGAAATTGGATGGGCAACCGTTCATCCAATTTTAGAAAAATATGGTTGGGAATATAAATGTTGTAATGTATGGGATAAAGGTAAAAGTCACATTGCAGGTGCTACAAATACTAAAACGCTTTCAAAATTACCTATTTCTACAGAGGTTTGCGTACAATATGTTCTCTCTCCCAAGTTTACAGTCAACAACTCCATCTTGTCGATGCAAGAGTGGTTAATTTATGAATGGAAAAGAACTGGACTACCATTCTCTAAAACAAACGAAGCTTGTGGCGTTGTAAATGCTGCAACAAGAAAATATTTTACAAAATGTCATTTATGGTATAAGCCACCTGTAGATGCTTTTGAAAAAATAGTACAATATGCAAATGACCATGGCAAAAAAGATGGTTATCCTTATTTTAGCACGAATGGAAAAAGTCCTTTAACACGAGATGAGTGGAATCAATTATCTCCCAAATTTTATTGTAAATTTGGCTTGACTAATGTTTGGACTTTGCCGCAACTTTCAGGAAGCGAACGCATTAAAAACGGTTCAAAAGCCGTTCATTTTAATCAAAAGCCCCTAGCTTTAATAGAGCAAATAATTGAAATGTCGTCTGACCCAGAAGATGTCATATGGGATCCATTTGCTGGGTTAGCAACCACAGCAATTGCTTGTAAACAACTAAATAGAAAATGTTATTCGGCTGAAATTGATGAAGAAACTTATAAACAAGCCTTAAAAAGAATACTGCCTTTATAGTAAAGGCAGTATTTCTCTTATTATTGTTTCTTCGTCAGCCCTTGCAAGTGTTCTAGTCCATGCTTTTATGGTCTTTCCTTTAAAAACTGTATTAAGAACTCGTGTTTTAAATAATTCTATATCAGGATGCTGTATTCTGTCAATTTTAGCAAAATTGGTATCCAACCGATAATTGTATTTTCCTATAAGGCTTTTTATTTTGCGCTGATAATTTTCTTGTGTGCTATATTGATATCCGTTTTCCCAAGAATCAATTTCAGCTTTAACTTGCATAAATTCTTCGTTATTGCCCTGAAAAACATAACCATTCGTATTTGTTTGTTGTAGATTACTTGTTCTTTTGCTAGTATCTTCTGGTTCCAATACTAGATAATGCGGAGGGTTATGATAATGCGAATCTCTTGCAGCAGCAACTGATGCTGCAGAACATATCATCGTATCAATAATAATAGGTTTCCCATAAATTACAAATTCAGGCAACCATGCAATTAGAGCAACATTTATTTGATTGTTTGTAAAATGAGATACAGTATCTTTAAATCTTGCTGTTATTTCTGTTGAAAAAGGGAACCATGCTTTAATTTCTACTCCTGGTTCGGGGAAAATTACACCTTTAAAGGTTGCATCGGGAAAACCAGGGTCCTGTCTTATCCATTGCCCTAGATTGTTCCAATTTAACTCATTTAGAATATCCACCACGGTATATTCAATCATGTTTCCCAACAAAGGCGATAGTTTTGATATTACTTTCGCTAATTGACAAGCCGATTGTGCGGTCTGGGGCTTCGATAATTCAAGTATATCTAACGTACGATTTTTCAAATGAGAAATTTTTTCCGATGCCGTTTTTAAAATATCTATATAATCCATATTCTTATTTTTTCCTATTTAAAAATCAAAAAATTCTTTTAAGTTAACTTTAAGAGCAGTGGCGAGTTTTTCAATGTTGACGATTGAAATGTTTCTTCTTCCACACTCAACGCTTGTTATGTAAGTTCTATCAAGTTCTGCCAAGTCGGCAAGTTCTTCTTGACTTATACCAAGTTTGTTGCGTAATTCTTTTACTCTTTTACCAACTAAAATCTTTACGTCCATTTTTATACTCCTAAATTCTTATACATATATTTTAACAAAAAGTGACTTTTTTCACAACGGACTTTAAGTCACATAGGCTTATTTGCTTGACTCCTATATAATAAAATTATATAATTATAGTAGCGACAAGCTAAAAGTGGGTTTCCCACTTGTTTAGAAGTCGAAATTGCAATTTAGTGCAATTTCCTTAACCTGCTGGTAAAATGTACTAAAACGCAACACTTAAATTGTGTTTTGTGTTATAATTTTTTTGGTATAGATAGAGGTCGTCGCTATCCTGCTTAAGACTTTGTTCTTCCTGCTAAGAGTTACGCCTCTTTCTCTACGTGTTTGTGCGAATGAGCTGGATGATACTTTGTTATCCTTTCTCCAACCAGTATGTACCTGCGTAGTAAAAGTGGATTCTTTATCTATACACACTTACCTTGGAGGTATCCTTTATGTTTTTTGTTGGAATAGATATTGCAAAGCGGTCTCACCAAGTAGCAGTCACAAACGATTCTGCAGACATTGTAATTAAACCATTCAACATTAAAAACTCTTCTCTTGGTTTCTCTTCTCTTATTGAGAAACTAACTTCTCAATCCATTTCTATGGATAACTGCGTAGTCGGAATGGAATCTACTGGGCACTATTGGTATCCGCTTTACTTCTTTTTAATCGAGAAAGGTTTTACCGTAAAAGTATTCAACCCCATCCAAACAGCAGCCTTTCGTGATGTTGCTATTCGTAAAGTTAAAAACGATAATTTGGATAGCGTAATGATTTCCGACTTTATTCGTTTCGGACGATTTGCAGAAACAATTATTCCAAACGAGAGCTTACTCGCATTAAAAAATCTATCTCGCTATCGCTTTTCCGTTACGGATATTTGTACGAGCCTAAAGAAACGAACAATTGCCCTTTTGGATCAGGTTTTCCCTGAATATGAAACAATATTTTCAGATATTTTTGGTATTACTAGCAGAAAACTATTGGAAAAATTTTCTACCCCTGAAGAGTTTATGGACGTTTCAACTACAAAACTTACTAATTTTATCGCTAAAATTAGCAGAGGCAGAAATGGTAGAGAAAAAGCTGAACTAATTAAATCAGCGGCGCATTCTTCCATAGGAATTTGTTATGCTACAGATTCTTTTTCCTTTCAAATCAAACAACTTATCGAACAAATAGGTTTTATCGAAAAGCAAATTGAAGATATTGATAAGGAAATGGAAAAAATACTTGCAGAATCTGAATACTCAGTAATTACAACAATTAGTGGAATTGGTCCCGTTTTAGGTTGTATAATCGTCAGTGAAATCGGCGACATATCCAGATTTGAATCCCCTTCCAAACTCGTAGCTTATGCCGGTTTAGACGCCTCAGTTAAACAGTCAGGAGAATTTAACGCTAGTCAAAACAAAATATCAAAACGCGGTTCATCTTATTTGCGACGTGCGTTATGGCTTGCTGCTTTCATGTCTTTACAAAGCGATCCAGCACTGTATAATTATTATTGCAGGTTAAAAGCCAGAGGAAAATCACATCGACTTTGCGTTACTGCCGTTGCTAGGAAATTATGTATTATTGTATGGGCTATATTAAACTCCAAACAACCATATAGTCCTAATATTTAATCATGATTTAATCAG
This sequence comes from Clostridia bacterium, assembly GCA_017503885.1. GTDB lineage: Bacteria > Bacillota > Clostridia > Christensenellales > Borkfalkiaceae > UBA10281. The sequence continues at coordinate 112 of JAFVSF010000152.1, read as the reverse complement.
CCACCGTTCCAATGGGACGGTTTATTGTTATGCCTTTTTTAGCCCAAAAAAATTATTTGAATTTTTCTTATTTTAGTGTCATTTTTTACTTGACTTTTAATAGCTGGTCTTA
>JAFVSF010000151.1 GCA_017503885.1 Clostridia bacterium | reverse complement strand
TTAGGAGTAACTTTACCTACTAATATATCTCCACTGGTTACTTCTGCACCTACTCTAATGATACCCTCACTATCGAGGTCTTTAAGTGCGTCTTCACCAACGTTTGGAATATCTCTAGTAATTTCTTCTTCGCCAAGTTTAGTTTCACGACATTCAATTTCGTGCTCTTCAATATGGATAGAAGTAAATATGTCGTTTTGAACGAGTTTTTCTGAAAGAAGTATAGCGTCTTCGTAGTTATAACCTTCCCACGTCATATATCCGATGAGAATATTTCTACCAAGAGCAAGTTCGCCGTCGCAAGTTGCAGGGCCGTCTGCCAAAATCATTCCCTTAAATACCTTTTCGCCAGTTTTTACGATAGGCTTTTGGTTAAGACAAGTGCCTTGGTTAGATCTTTCAAATTTCTTTAAAGTGTATACTCTATCAAAGCCTGCTGAAGTACCGTCGTCTTCAGTAACGATAATTTCGCTACCAGAAACGCTCTTAACAACACCGGCTTCTTTTGCTATTACCATTACGCCAGAGTCGTAAGCAATCTTTGCCTCGATACCAGTACCAACGATTGGAGATTCTGGCTTTAAAAGTGGAACTGCTTGACGTTGCATGTTAGAACCCATGAGTGCACGGTTCGTATCGCAGTTTTCAAGGAATGGAATAAGTGCAGTTGCAACGGATACGAGTTGCTTTGGAGAAACGTCCATATAACTAATCATATCTCTTGGAAGTTCAGTTATTTCATCTCTTCTTCTACAAGATACACGTTCGTTAATGAGATATCCGTTTTCATCAACAGGCTCGTTTGCTTGAGCAACAACGAAAGCGTCTTCTTCATCAGCAGTAAGATAATCTACTATATCAGTTACTTTGCCGTTTTCAACTCTTCTATATGCAGATTCGATAAATCCGTATTCGTTTACCTTTGCATAAGCTGAAAGCGACGTAATAAGACCGATGTTTTGACCTTCAGGAGTTTCGATAGGACACATTCTTCCGTAGTGAGTATAGTGTACGTCACGAACTTCAAACGTTGCTCTTTCTCTGTTAAGACCACCAGGACCTAAAGCAGATAACTTTCTCTTGTGAGTAAGTTCAGCGATTGGGTTTGTTTGATCCATAAATTGAGAAAGTTGTGAAGAACCGAAGAATTCCTTAATAGCACTTGATACAGGACGAACGTTTACAAGACCTTGTGGAGATACGTCCTTAGGGTCTTGAGTTGACATTCTTTCTTTAATAACTCTTTCAAGTCTAGTAATACCAATTCTAAATTGGTTTTGTAAAAGTTCACCAACCGAACGAACACGTCTGTTTCCAAGGTGGTCGATATTGTCAACCGTACCGATACCGTAATTTAAGTCGGCGTTAATAGAAACGGTAGCGATAATATCGTCGGTAGTAATATGTTTATGGTTAAGTTTATCGATAAGAGGTTTAACGTTCTTCTTTTGCTCTGCAGAAAGTTTTTCTGGAACGCCGTTTTCTAAAATATCAAAGAAAGCACGGCACGCAAAAACAAAACGTCTGCGAAGTTCTCTTCTCTTCTCTGCGTTTTTCTTATCTTCAGGCTTAAGATCCTCGCCTTCTGGAGCGACAACCTCGTTTACGTAGAATATTGAATTGATTTTGTCAGTATACTCTTCAGCAACGCTTTCAATACTTGCATCTTTAGTAGCCTCTGCAAGTTCTTTAGCGAAAACGTAGTTAGGATAATATATGGTCTCGATAAGACCAAAAGGCTTATGAGAAACGCCTGCAACAGCCTCAAAATCAACAGCATTGTTTGCTATAATCTTGTGCTTTTTGCCACCTTCTACTGTTACGTATACCTCGTTAATACCACTGTTTTGGATTGCCTTAGCCATTTCAGCAGTAATAACCTCGCCCTTTGATGCAAGAATTTCGCCGTCTTCGTTAACGATATCCTCGTGAGATACGCATCCAACGAGTCTAACGCCCATGTTAAGACGCTTGTTGAATTTATATCTACCAACTTTAGCACAGTCGTATCTTCTAGGGTCAAAGAAAACGTTTTTAAGATGTTGACGTACTGCGTCTTCGGTAGGAATTTCACCAGGACGAAGTCTTCTATAAAGTTCAACTAAACCTTCTGACTCGCTTGTTGCAGTATCCTTTGCCATAGTACGAGCAATCATCTCGTCTTCTTCAAAGATTTCCTTGATAGACTCGTTAGAGCCAAAGCCAAGTGCACGGAGCAATACTGTAGCAGTAAGCTTACGAGTTCTGTCAACTTTTACCCACAAAACACCATCGGTATCTTGTTCAAACTCTATCCAAGCACCTCTTTGAGGAATAACTGTTGTATTGTAAATCTTTTTACCAGTTTTAGAGAACGAAAATTCGTTATATACACCAGGGGAACGAACAAGTTGAGAAACGATAACTCTCTCTGCTCCGTTTATGATAAACGAACCGTTGTCGGTCATTTTTGGAAGGTCGCCCATAAAGACTTCTTGGTCCATAACCTCGCCGGTTACTTTGTTAACAAGTCTTACTTTTACCTTAAGTGGCACCGCATAGGTAGCATCTCTATCACGACACTCCTTCTCTCCATATTTTGGAGTATCAGAAAGGGTATGATCAAGGAAGTAAAGTTCAAAACGGTCAGAATAGTCCGTAATAGGTGAAAAGTCTTCAAATACTTCACTTATGCCCTCTTCGATAAAACCAGCGTAAGAATCCCTTTGAATTTCAACAAGATAAGGTATAGGCTGTACCTCTTTTATTTGAGAAAAGGTTCTTCTTTCAACGTTGCCGAATTTTTGAATCGGTAAATTGCGCGTCATAAGCACACTCCTTTTTTTTATTTATAGTCAAAAGCCTTGCATTTGTCTTCGCAATACTATATAATAGATAGCGAAAACAGGTGATTTTCCACGATTTTCACCTCAATTTTTTGCCCCAAAAAGGCAAAAAGGTGCAATTATGGAAATTATAGCATTATGTAATTATATTCTTAATCCTACAAGTTGTCAAGGATTTTAACGCAAAAATTAAAAATATTAAAATTTTTATGTTTTAGGCTATGTCACAACGTATGACTGATTGAATTTAAAGGGTTAGATACGAGGTAGGCTAGGCTCGACTTGGGTTTGAGGACTCAATAGACCTCGTTGGTCATTGAGGTCGAAAACCTAAGGCC
>JAFVSF010000150.1 GCA_017503885.1 Clostridia bacterium | reverse complement strand
TTCAAATAATAATTGTACTTTACTTTGGGTTTTTTATAAGTTTCTAACCAGGTTAAAAGCCACTCACCATAGGTGAGTGAGGTATCATACGTTACTTGCGCAGCTCGAAGGATGCTTAATTCTTCTTTTACGTTAGACAAGCCTAACGTGAGTTCCTGCAGTAACTGCAGCAGCTCGTTCTCTTTATTCATACGTGCTCCTCTTCAGAGCTCCGACAACCACTTTTTATTATATATTGCTTTGGGTATATTATTTTCAAAAATTCAGGTTTGAATTTTTGAGTTTGCTGGAAAGAATGATAGTCTCCCGGTAATTGAAGTCTGAGTGCAGAAAGGCCCTTAAAGTTCTTAACGTTTATAAGCTACTCGTTGGAGGGTTGCTAGCAACCGGCTATTAATCGCTTCGTTGCACTACGCGCCCTACCGGGCTTCGCTACGCTCGATGATTATTGCTTATCTTTATGTATGTACTTGCATTTTGGGTATGCGCTACAGCCATAAAATTCACCGTATTTACCTTTACGTTGTACAAGTTTACTGCCACACCAAGGACAAGTCATAGTATCAAGCGCAGTTTCGTATTTCTCTAAGTTATAATTGACGTTCGCAACGTGGTCCCTATTGCTAATAAAATCGCTTACGTTACTATTCTCTAACTTGGTTATAAAATCATTCAACTGTTCATCGGTAAGCTTAACGTCGTTAAAGCTTCTTATGTAATGAGAGGCATTCAAGGGAGTGCCAACAAAAGTAGTGGAACGTACTTTCAGCTTTGCTTCACCTAGAAATACCACTACAGAGGTATAGGGATACCTACCTACTACTTTATTAAGGGCATAAATATGGCCCTTGTTTTGTTTGATAGGACTATAAAACACGTTACGTTGTCTTCCAACGTATTGCGTAAAACTTTTCGAGTTCTCATTTCCATAAATACTGCCGGAATAGTTCTTTGTTTCTACAACGAATATTCCATATACGGAAGCTATGATATGGTCAATTTGAATAGATTTCTCACCATCATACAACATTACGTTATTGAATATTTTATAAACGTCTTTGGGTAAAGTAAAGTCCATAGTTTTACGAACTATAGTTTCTCCAACGTATCCTTTGGGTGCATATTTCAAAAAAACGTAAAGAGCGAAAGATAAAAGTATAATAATACCGATAACAATAGCAATAATATCTAGAATGCCCATAGATTCCACCTATTCTAAAACTTGACGTCGCCGGTATGAATACCGTAATTGTTATAAGATTGTCTAGTGTTGTTACCGTATTCATCTTCGAGACCCAAGAGATAGTCCGCACTAACATCTAAAATAATGCATAATTTTTTTAAAGTTTTTAGGTCTGGCTCTCGATATCCTTGCTCATACCCTGCATAACAAGTTGTAGATATGCCCAACACTTTAGCGATATCTTTTTGCGTTAATTTCTTTTCATTTCTAATTTCTTTAAGCGTTAAACCAAAATTTTTCATAATTTTATTATATAAAAAATACGCGAAACGCGTTGACAATACGCGATACGCGTAGTATAATGAAGCCAAGATACGCAAAACGCGTATTAAATGGAGCAAGGCTCCGACAACCGTTAGACGGTAGGTATTCGTAGTGTAAATTTGGTATAAAACCAGCCTACCGTCACTAACGGGGCAATTAGACGTATTGCCGACGATGCACTCCTGCATTCGTTCCCGGCAATACTTACAGTCTAATTTTTCCCAACGTTATCACTTTCGCGGCTGGCGTTACTAGCAAAGGAGATATATATGACTACTCAACAAAACTTACCATTCCCTACCGATGCAGATGCACCTCAAGAGAAAAAGACTTC
>JAFVSF010000149.1 GCA_017503885.1 Clostridia bacterium | reverse complement strand
CAGAAAAAAGGGAAATAGACGGTTTTCTCGGTTACTAATATTTACAGTATATATTTATATTAACAGTAGAAATCCGTTTTGTCAAGACTTTATTTTAAAACAGATAATTTTTCACAAATAGAAACTCCTGAAAGGAGTTTTTTCGACAAAATAAAAGTTAATCCGATAAAAACAAAATGTTTCCGATAAAAACGCCCCTTGAATAAACAAGGAGCGTAAATTTTATCTGTAATATCTTTGATAATAGCACTTTTTGCAGTCGGACTTATCGCCAATACGGCAAGGATTTGTCGCTTTACATCGGCAATGCGTTTTGCAAGGCTCGCAACCCTTTTCGCAAGGCTTTGGCTTTGCCTTGGTCGGCTTTGGCTGACACAGGCAAGAAACCGCAAGCCCCGCAATCACTCCGACTGCCAGAGCCTCGAAATTTTTCATAAGTACCTCCTTTTTACAAGAGTCTACTATATGATACGCATATCTTTAATTTTTAGTGTCGCTTTTTTAAAATATAAACAGTTTACGGCGAGTGAAAATTTCACTCGCCGTATCTTTATTAAAGTTGAATTCTAAGCGCAGGAACAATTCCAAACGGGTACGATGTAACAGTCCAGTCACCACCACCTATACCACCAGTTCCATAAACGTAAAAGTTTTTATCATTGCTTTGGTCATACGTCGTGCGAAGCCACCACGTTCCACACCAACCAACGCCCGAACTTGTAGTTACGCCTTTTGCTCTTGCATAATCCGTTGCTATTAACTTTCTTGCATCGTTAGATGTAAAATAATTAGTATTTTTTGCTTGCTCTTCACTCAAGATAAATACTTTATCTTCGGTATCGTTATGATCTTGATGGAAATACGATGAATTTTCAACCAACGTTGTAAGAATTATCTCTTTTTGCAAACTGTTAAACGCATTATTATAAAATTCATTGTTTAACCATGCTCTTACGTTACTTAATTCATAATTGTTGCTACTTCCATACGTTTCGTAAGTTATAACACTCTCACATAATATAAGTGCAACACCCTCACTTTCTGAAAGTATTCTCCATTTTAAAGGCTCAACTTTAAAGTAATAAACAGTATCTCCTATTACGTCAGACCAATCGCTAAAACTATACCCATTGCCCACGGCAACAATTTTCGCATACCACGCGCCGTCACTGCCTTTGAAATAACCTTTATCGTTTGTTTGCTGATAAATCTCCACATCCTCTGCCTTTACGGTTTGTGGAAACTCACCAAAATATATATAGTCGCCTTCTAATACGTAAAGAGGTTGCTCGTAGTCGCAGTTAGCACATTGTCCGTCTACTATATCGTGCACGCCAAACTCCCCGTGTTCTTGACCACAAGTTAAGCAAATCGCCTTTTGCGTACAAGTTGCTACGCCACCAGAATGCTCTTCCTCGCCGTTCGATGCTCCACAACTACACTCGTACCAATGGTGAGTGTCATTATATTTTAACTCTGTATAATTGTGATCTAACGTTGTACCGTACTCTTGACCACAAGTTAAGCAAATCGCCTTTTGCGTACAAGTTGCTACGCCACCAGAATGCTCTTCCTCACCGTCCGGTGCTCCACAACTACACTCGTACCAATGGTGAGTGTCATTATATTTTAACTCTGTATAATTGTGATCTAACGTTGTACCGTACTCTTGACCACAAGTTAAGCAAATCGCCTTTTGCGTACAAGTTGCT
>JAFVSF010000148.1 GCA_017503885.1 Clostridia bacterium | reverse complement strand
TAGTAGACCTAGTAAAGTGCCTTTTAATTTAATTGTCCAAAAATTATTAACTTCTTTAAAAAAATAACTTTGAAAAATTGCAAAGAAAAACGCAGGGAAGAAAAACAGTTTCATGTGTTCCCAAGTTGATTCGTTGATGCCGGAGATTGGTGCAGTCCATATTGCACCTCCAGTCCACTCGTATAAAAAATGGAGCAGAGTTCCACCTATTGCTGTTACCGTGTAGCCTAGAAGTTGCCAAATTAAAATAGATCTTTTTATAATTATATACCCCTTTTCATTTGTTAAAGCTTATTCAAAAGAAATGTAAATTATGCTATTTATCAATCTATACGCACTTGTTTGCATAAAAATTTTAAAAATTTATATATTTTATAAGAAATTTATTACTATTATTGAAAAGCAGTTTTTAAGTGTGTTATAATTGTTTCATATTTATTCTTTTTAGGGGGTATTATGGAAAAAGTAAAAAAGCAGTACGGTCTTTGGACTGGCATAGCAATGGTAATCGGTATTGTAATCGGTTCGGGCGTTTTCTTAAAGGCAGGAGGAGTGCTTTCTCTTGCTGGAGGAGATTTAAAAATTGCACTTTTGGCTTGGTTTGTCGGTGGAATAATAATGGTGTGTTCGGGCTTTTGTTTTGCAGTTTTTGCAACGAGAGTTACTAAATATAACGGCGTTATTGACTACGTAGAAGTTGCTACAAACAGAAAAGTTGGATATGGTCTTGCTTGGCTTATAACGACTTTCTACTATCCTATAGTTGCATCTATCGTTGCACTTTTTGCAGGAAGTTACTTTTTTCAACTTTTTGGTGCTAATATAGGACTTACCGATTGGCAAAACTTCGTGTTTGCTTTTGTCGTTTTGATTTTATTCGTAGTTTTAAACTACGTTTCGCCAATTCTCTCTTCAAGATTTCAAATTTCTGCAACAGCTATAAAGCTTATTCCTATTGGAGTAATTGCAGTTGCCGGTCTTTTTGCATCTATGATAGTTGGCGATGGCGTTGGTATTGTAAATGCGTTTTCTACAAATGCTAGTGGGTTTGACGTAAACTTTGGCGAAGCAGTAAAAAAGACTGCTTTTGCATACGAAGGTTGGGTTTGTGCAACGGCTATAAACGCTGAACTTAAAGATTCTAAAAAAGACTTGCCTAGAGCACTTGTTTTGGGAACTATTGCAATTCTTGCTTTCTACATTATTTATTACGTTTCACTTTCGGCATTTTTAGGCAATGCTGGCACAATCGTTCAAGATGCAAACGCTCCAATAGCAGTGTTTGAGACGATTATGGGTAAAGTCGGTGGCGTAATATTTACCATATTTATTATGATTTCTTGTCTTGGTACTGTAAACGGCATCTCGATTGCTTGTTGTAGAGGTATGTACACAATGTCTTGTAGAGGATTGGGCATTGCTCCTAAAAAATTCTCAAAACTTGGCAAAAATCAAAGCGTATCACTTTTATCTTGCGTTTACGGGCTTGTTTGTATGGAAATTATGCTTGGCGTTTGGTATCTTGCAATGCACGGAATTTGGATTTTCAAATATCTCGGTAGTATGGATGAAATCGTTTGTGCAATAATCTACGCTGTGTATATAACGATGTACGTTTATATGATGCGTAACTTTAAAGACTGTAAACCTTTTACAAGGTTTGTTATGCCTGCACTTGCAATAGTTGGTTCACTTTTCTTCGTTATTTGTGGTAGTGGCTTATATCAACTTATCTTTACAGGTTCGTGGGAAAGTGTTAAAGCGTTTGGTGTATTTATGCTTTTATTTGTCGTAATGATGACACCTTGTCTTTTCTTCTATAATGGAGGAGGGAAAGATTTACTTGGTGAAGAAAACTAAAATATACAAGTAAAAGCACGACCGAAAAGGTCGTGCTTTTTTAATGCAAAAATTAAGTTAATCAACTTATACGCCACTATTTATTTTTGAAAAGTTGTTTTTTATACTCTTTTGGGGTAAGCCCTGTTTGCTTTTTGAAGAATCTGCAAAAATATGCTACGTCGTCAAAATTAAGGGCTTGGGCGATTTGCGAAATAGAAAGATTGCTAGTTAAAAACAGTTCTTTTGTTTTTTCAATTTTTCTATTGGCTATGTAATTTATAAAGGTGTAGCCTGTGTGCATTTTGAACTGATTGCAAAATGCCGAACGGTTTGTGTTAAACAAAAAGGCTATTTCATCTAACGTAATTTTTTCGTTATAATGCAAATTTACGTAGTCTATAATCTCTTCAAATTTAAAACCCCAATAGCCGTCTTCCTCATTTTTTGAGAATAAGTATTTTCTGGTTAATTCAATTAAAAAATTTTCAAGTAGCGAGCGTAGAAGTTGTTCGCTACCAAAAATTTGATTGTCCTTTTTTTTCATGTCATACACGGGCTTGTCGTAAGGTGGGGCAAAGACGTTTCTTCCCTCTTTAACAATTCTTGCAATTTGCTTAATTTCACTATCATTTAAACTAATTTTATTCTTGGAAAAGTAGTCAAGGTGAGGGTTGTCACATTCAAAACCTAATATTACGATAGTAGTTTTTTTGTTTTTGTGGGTAGAAAGGGAGTGCGTTTCGTTTGCTTTGTGAATAATTAGTTCGCCTTTTTTAAGTTTTCCGTTAAAGTTTTCAGCGTTTACGTTGACAGTGCCAGAGTATGAAAATAAAAGTTCGCAAAAAGGATGTTTATCTGCAACAGTTTGCATGCTAGTTTCAAACTCTAAAAAGTGAACGTTTGCAATTTTAGTAACTTGCAAAACGCTATTTAAGGTCTTAAGATTAAATTTCATATCTTAATTGTAAATTAGCAAAAGAATTTTGTCAAGGATTTATTAATTTTCTTAATAAAAAATACGATTGTGCAATTTTATCTTACGATTATGTAGTGACAAAAATAAATAGCTGTTTTATAATAAAACAAAAACCATTAAGGAGATTTTATGCAAAGAGTTTGTATCCCTGATTGGGAGTATCAAGAGAGAATTAAAAAGGCTGCTAAACTTATAGCAGAAAGAGGGCTTGACGTAATGGTAGTTGCGTCAACGGAAAGCGATTATGCAAATGCTCGTTATTTTTCAGGCTTTTGGCCACTTTTCGAAAGGGCAGGCGTAGCAATTTCAGCAAATGGCGACGCAGCACTTTTAGTTGGTCCAGAATCTGCAGTATTTGGAAAAGATTTTGGTAAGATTGAAAAGGTTTTCGTTCTTAAAGAGTTCCGTGAGTCTGCAGATCCATCTTATCCAGAACTTATTCCTAGCACTTTTAACGAAGTGTTTAAGGCAATCGGTGTTACAGGCGAAAATATTAAAATAGGTCTTGGTAGCTACGTAGAGTGCACTCTTCCTATATATGAGGGTTTAAAAGATAGTTTTCCTAAAGCTGAAATCGTTAGATGTAACGATATTATGGTAGAGCTTCGTCAAATTAAGTCCGAAAACGAACTTGCTTGTATTAAAGAGGGATTTAGGATTATTGAACTTGCAACTGACGAGGTTATAAGATGCTTAAAACCTGGTGTTACCGAACTTCAAATGGTAGGCGTTGCACAAAGAGTAATTTATGAAAACGGTGCAGAGTATGAAGGTCTTCCTATGTACGTTTTCAGCGAAGAAAGCACACGTCACGCAATTTCTCGTTCTAGATATAGAGAGATTAAAAAGGGAGATATCGTTCAACTTAACTTATCTGCTAAAATAGACGGATATTCTCCATCAATCGGTCTTCCTGTAGTTATGGGTAAGCTTGAAGGTGAAAGAAGAGAAATCGTTGATTTCTGCCGTAAGATGCACGAATGGACTGAGACTCAACTCAAAGCTGGCGTATATGCAGACGACGTAGCAAAGAGATTTTTACAAATGTATAAAGATGCGGGATACGAGAAGAATTACGTTTACGGACCATGTCATGGCACGGGTATGATTGAAGTTGAAGCACCTTGGATGGAAACTTCTACTCATTATCCATTACAAGAGAATATGACCTTCCAAATTGACACCTTTATCTCTGGACCTACCTTTGGTTGCCGTTGGGAAAAGGGCGTTGCAATTAAAAAAGATGGTTGCCAATCTTATACCGACTACTTAAAGAAAGGCATTATTGAACTTGACGTATAATTTAGATAATCGACTTATAGACGGGCGTTTGGCTAGCCAAACGCCCATTTTAACAACTTTTAAAACGTTGGAAGTTTGATTTTATTTAAGATGTCAATTTATAATACAAAAAAGACAAAAAAAGGATTGCAAAAACTTTTTAATAGTTTTATAATTGTTATAGAAAACCTCCAGGTTTTCTGACTAACATTTTAAAGGGTATGATTATGATAGTTGGAAAAAAGAACTGGATAATTCCAGATTGCGAGCTTCCACCTGAGGGTGAGGGCGTTTTAAAAGGTCACGAGAGCGTTATTGTTGTAAACGATTCAACAAAGGTTGCTAAAATTAAGGTTACACTTTTCTTTGCAGACAAAGAGTGCTATGAAAATATCGAGTGGACTGTAGAACCTAAAAAGGTTAAGTGTTTTAGAATGAACAACGTAAACGATATGTGCGGATACGAAGTTCCGTTAGAAACGCAGTATGCAATGAAGTTAGAAAGCACTCAAAAAATTGTCGTTCAATACGGCAGACTTGATAATAGACAGACAAATCTTGCGTATTATACTACGCTTGCGTTTTAAGGAGAATAAAAATGAAAAAGTTAAGATGTGTAGTCCTTGGTTATGGAGACAGAGGCGAACGTTATAGCGATTATGCAAGGGCAAAAAAAGACGAGTTGGAAGTAATTGGCGTTATCGACCCTAACCCTGCAAGAAGAGAATCTGCAAGGGTTAAGTTTTCCATTCAAGAAGATATGCTTTTTACAAGTTTAGAAGAGTTTTTTGCTAAAGAAGTGAAATGCGATTTCGTAATTAACTCAACTATGGACGAGTTGCATTATATAACTGCTATGGCACTTTTAGACCACGGCTATAATATTCTTTTAGAAAAACCTGTAACTGCAAATCCAAAAGAACTTTTAGATATCAAAAACAAGGCTGAGGAAAAAGGTCTTAAAGTTGTCGTTTGTCACGTTTTAAGATATACTCCTTTCTATTCAACTATCAAAAATATAATCGACAGTGGAAAAATTGGTAAAATTGTAAGTATGCAACTTAACGAGCACGTTTGGTACGGTCACTTCGTAAACGCATACGTAAGGGGAAAGTGGAACAACGAAAAAGCTTGTGGCAGTGGTCTTTTGCTTGCAAAATGTTGTCACGACACAGACCTTATTTGTTGGCTTAATAATATTACCGAGCCCGTTTCAGTTTCTTCATTTGGTAGCAAGGCTTTCTTTACTGAAGAAAATGCTCCGGAAGGTGCGGCTAAGCGTTGCCACGAATGTACGGTAGAAAACTGTATGTTTAATGCCAAAAAGTTTGAAATTGAAAAGAATTTCTGCCCAATGTATACTTGGGGTAAAATAGAAAAACCTTGGCAAGAGATTACTTATGAAGAAAAGGTAGAGTTTTTAAAGACGAGTTCTTACGGCGAGTGCGTATTTAAAACCGATATGAACATAGTTGACCGTCAATGTGTGTCAGTAAACTTTAAAAACGGCTCTATAGCAACACTTAATATGATAGGTGGCACGAGTAAAGCAGGTAGACATATTCACGTTATATGCGAATATGGTGAAATTGTCGGTTACGTTGAGCAAAATAAACTTTCACTTAAAGTTTTTGATAAGGAAAATATCGGAGTTTGTGAAGAAGAAATTGATTTTACGGCTAAAGTAGACCTTACTAAAGAAGATAATTCTATTGGCGGACACTACGGTGGCGATTATTATATC
>JAFVSF010000147.1 GCA_017503885.1 Clostridia bacterium | reverse complement strand
GTAAAACAAAACGAGCCGAGCGAAATTTCGCTCGGCTCGTATTTATTGCTTAGTATATAAAAAGGGCGACCAAATTGGTCGCCCCTTAAGTTTTGAAACTGAAAATAAGCGTCACGCTATTAGTCGATAATAGCCTTAATTCTTCTAACGCCAGCAGAAGATGCCTCTTCCTTTTTAATCTTAAAGTGGTGAAGTTCGCCGGTAGTTTTAGCGTGTGGGCCACCACAAATTTCTTTACTAAAGTTGCCCATTGTGTAAACTTTAACTTTTTCGCCGTATTTACTGTCGAACACGCCCTCTGCACCTTGTGCTTTTGCTTCTTCAACGGTAAGTTCTTCAAGTGTTACAGGAACGTTTGCCGTGATAGCCTCGTTTACCCAAGCCTCGATAGATGCAAGTTCTTCTGGGAGAAGTTTACGTGGGAAGTTGAAGTCGAAACGAAGTCTTTCAACGGTAATGTTAGAGCCTTTTTGATGTATGCCATCGTCGCCTAAAACTTTTTTAAGTGCAGCGTTTAAAAGGTGAGTTGCAGTGTGAAGTCTAGCAGTGGTTTCGTTTTGTTCTGCGAGGCCCCCCTTAAACTTTTGCTCGCTACCTGCCTTAGATTTTTCGATGTGTGCTTGTTCTGCAGCCTTGTAACCTTCTTTATCTACTGTAAAGCCCTTTTCTTTTGCAAGTTCTTCAGTAATTTCGATTGGGAAACCGAAAGTATCGTAAAGTCTAAACGCAGTTTTACCAGGGAAGATATCGCCCTTTATAAAGTTGATAACTTTGTTAAACTCTTTTAAGCCGTCAGAAAGAGTTTTAGAGAACTTTTCTTCTTCTTTGTTGAGTTCGTCGTAAATCTTTTGTTCGTTTTCTTTAAGTTCGGTGTAAACGTCGGCATATTTTTCAACGTAGCATTTAGCAATTTTGGCAAGACTGCCTTCTGGGAGTTCTAAAGTTCTACCAAATCTAACTGCTCTACGAATAAGTCTTCTTAAAACGTAACCTTGGTCAACGTTTGATGGAACAACTCCACGTCTGTCGCCAATAAGGAAAGTAGAAGTTCTAACGTGGTCCAAAATAATTCTAAAAGCCTTGGTAATTTCTTCGCTTTCGTCGTATTTTTTGCCAGTAAGTTCTTCAATTTTAGCCTTTGCACCTTGGAATGGGTCTGTTTCATAAACGGTCTTGTAGCCGTTAGAAATACAAAGAACTCTCTCAAGGCCCATACCCGTATCAACGTTGTGTTGCTTTAATTTAGAGTAGTTGCCTTTGTCGTCTTTGAAAAACTCCATAAATACGTTGTTCCATATTTCAAGATATTTTCCACAGTCGCAAGACGGATCGCAGTTTTCAGAGCAAGGCTTATAGCCACGGTCTATAAACATTTCGGTATCAGGGCCACAAGGACCAGTAGTACCTGCTATCCACCAGTTATTCTTTTTAGGAAGATAGAAGATTTTTTCCTTAGGAATACCACGTTTTTCCCAAACGCTTGCACTAAATTCATCTCTAGGAGCATCTTCGTCGCCTGCAAATACCGTAACTGCAAGGTCGGAAACAGGGATGTCAAGATAGTCTTTGCCAGTTAAAAATTCATAACTCCAAGAAATTGCGTCCTCTTTAAAGTAGTCGCCAAGCGACCAGTTGCCGAGCATTTCAAAAAAGGTAAGGTGAGATGCGTCGCCAACTTCTTCGATATCGCCCGTTCTAACGCACTTTTGAACGTCGGTAAGTCTATTGCCTGCTGGGTGCTTTTCGCCAAGAAGGTAAGGCACGAGTGGGTGCATACCTGCAGTGGTAAATAAAACCGATGGGTCGTTTTCTGGAATAAGACTTGCCGATGCAATTATTTTATGACCTTTTGATGCAAAAAAGTCAAGATACATTTGTCTTAAAGTTTCTGAAGTAAGTTTCTTCATATTTTTCTCCGTATATGCCGTTTTTTAACGGCGAATTCTTTATCATTATATATTAAATCTTTTAATTTGTAAACTTTTTTACAAGTCTTCGTTTAAACTTTTAAATCGCCTACAAGTTAATGGGTTTTCTAAATCAAAATCGCAATAGCCGTTTGTTTGCCACGCACAACTTTCGCAAGAAGGCTTGTCCTCGACGTTTTGAGATTTTATAGCCTCTTCAAAGGCGTTGCAAGAGTCTTCCTCCAAACTCATTAAGCAACCGTCTTTTGGGTTGAAGTTTTTGCAATAAACACACTTAATATCAAACATAAATGAGCCTATATGTCGGTTATTTACGCTTTTTTAACCGAAACACCCTCTTTAGAAATCATAACTAAATAGCCTTTTGCAAGAATTTCTGCACGAAGTGTGTCTGCTGTAGCGTAGTCTTTATTTAATCTTGCCTCTTGCATTTTGTTTGCCAAGGCAGTAATTTCTTCAGGTACGTCTTCTTTATGAGTTGCCTCGTAGTTTTTAACGAATTCAGCAGGGTTTTTAGTGAACAAACCTAAAAGAGAATAGGTCTTTTTAATTTGTGCGAGCATATTTCCTGCCGTTTGGTCTTTGCTTGCAATTAAAGATTTTATCTTTTTAAAATAAGCAAAAAGTTCGGAAAGGGCGAGTGCAGTGTTAAAGTCGTCCGAAAGAGCCTCGTCGAATTTTTCATCTATCTCCTTAAATTCACCCTCGATTTTTACACCCTCTTTTTGAGCGTTGTCAAACACTTTATAAAACTCGTAAAGGTGCTTTTCAGCATCAGGGAAAAGGTCGTCGGTTATGTTTATATCGTTACGGTAGTTTGTAGAAAGAAGAGCAAATTTAATAACTTCGTTAGAGTGTTTTTTAAGAAGGTCACTCATAAGAAGACTGTTGCCGAGCGACTTGCTCATCTTTTGACCGTTTACCTTAATAAGACCGTTATGCACCCAATATTTTACGAACTGTTTGCCAGTCAACGCCTCGGTTTGTGCAATTTCGTTTTCGTGGTGAGGGAATATTAAATCTCTTCCACCACCGTGAAGGTCGATTTGCTCGCCAAAAGCCTCTTTGTTCATAGCCGAACATTCAATATGCCAACCAGGTCTACCTTCGCCCCAAGGAGAAATCCAACTGATTTCGCCCTCTTTTGCACTCTTCCAAAGAGCAAAGTCGAGTGGGCTTTTTTTGTCCTCGTCGTTTTCTATTCTAACGCCGTTTAATGCGTCTTCAGTGTTTCTGTGAGACAGCTTACCGTATTCAGGAAAAGAATCAACAGAGAAGTAAACGTCGCCTTTTGCAGTTGGATAAGCGTGTCCTTTTTCAATTAAAATAGAGATAAAATTTATAATGTTATCAATATTTTCGGTTGCTTTAAGCCAAACGTCAGGGTCGCCTACTTCCATTTCAGCCATAACCTTATCTATCTTTTTAATCATCATTTTAGCGTAAGCGTCTGCAGGAATACCCGTTTCTTTAGACCTAGCGATAATTTTATCGTCAACGTCGGTATAGTTTCTTGCATAGGTTACGTCGTAGCCCTTTTTAACGAGAAATTTTCTTATAACGTCGTAGATGAGTGCTTGATAGGTATGTCCAATGTGAGCCTCGCCCGAAACGGTAATTCCGCACGCATACATATTAACTTTGTTGCCGTTGAGTGGTACGAATTCCTCTTTTGTGCCAGATAAAGTATTGTAGATACGCATAATTATATTTCCTTTTTAGTTTTTATTATTTTACAAGGGCATCCAACTGCAGTTGCTCCGTTTGGAACGTCACAAAGAACTACTGCGTTTGCTCCAATTTTTGCATTTTCGCCAACAGTGATATTTCCCAATATCTTAGCCCCCGAGCCGATTATCGCCCCTTTTTTGACGGTGGGGTGACGTTTTTCGCCCCTATCTTTACCCGTGCCACCTAGTGTTACGCCGTGGTAGATAATAACGTTTTCTTCTACTACTGCAGTCTCTCCTATTACTACGCCCATGCCGTGGTCAATCAAAATTCCTGCCGATATTTTTGCAGAGGGATGAATTTCTATACCTGTGAGTAGTCTTCCCAGTTGGCTTATAATTCTTGCAAAAAGTTTTAATTTGTGTCTTTGCAAGAAGTGTGAAAAGCGATAAAACATAAGTGCATGCACACCCGAATACGTCAGCAAAATTTCAAACTTATTCCTTGACGCAGGGTCGCTTTTTAGTGTAAATTCCACGTCTTTTTTAAGACTTTTAAACAATATAAAACCGTCCAATAAAAAACACCTTTCCCCCTATAGGAGAAAAGGCGTTAGGTCTACGCTGTTCCACTTTTCTTCAAAGCAAAAATGCTTCCTCATTTACGCCAATTTTATACGGTGGCGACCGTGGGTTGTTAGCCCCTCTTGACGGCAAGACGCACTTTGGCTTAAATTTTTTAGGGTTTTCACCAGCCACCCTCTCTCTGCAAAAAACTTAAGTTACTCTTTCTCACCACGAGAAATATATCACTTTTATTATATTCATTGTAACATAAAAAGGTTATTTTGGCAAGTTTTTTTTGCATAAACTGTAAATTTACCAAAATTTAGATTAATAAATCTAAAAAGGGTTGCAAAATAAAAGTAATTGGTATATACTAATTGCATAAAATTCTCAAAGGGGTATAATATGCTCGATATTAAACTTATTACTGAAAATCCTGAACTTGTTAAAGAACGTCTTGCTAAAAAAGGTTGCAACGTAGACTTTACTGAAATTTTGCAAATAGATGCCGAAAAGAAAAAACTTATGGCAGAAATAGAGTCTTTAAAGGCTGAAAGAAACAGAGTTTCTGCTGAAATTCCAAAGCTTAAAAAAGAGGGTAAGCCTGTTGATGAAATCTTCGCTAAAATGAGAGAAATTGGCGATACCATTTCTCAAGGCGATGCTAAAATTAACGAATATCAACAACAAGTAACCGACTTTATTGCTTGTCTTCCTAATATGCCAGACGACGACCTTCTTCCAGGCGAAAAAGAAAACAACGCAGTAGTTAAAGTATACGGCGAAAAGCCAGAATTTGACTTTAAGGCTCAAAACCACGTTGACCTTTGTACTAAACTTGGTATTATCGACTATGAAAGAGGCGTAAAACTTGCAGGTAACGGTCATTGGCTCTATCGTGGCGACGGTGCAAGACTTGAATGGGCACTTTTAAACTACTTTATCACAACTCACTTGGCAGATGGATACGAAATGATTTTACCACCACACATGCTCAACTATAACTGTGGTTTTGGTGCAGGTCAATTCCCTAAATTTGCCGATGAAGTATATTGGCTTGAAGGAGAAGAAGACAGAAAGAAGGGTAGATTTATGCTCCCAACTGCCGAAACTGCACTCGTTAATATGTATGCAGGCGAAATCGTAGACGAGGCTAAACTTCCTATGAAATTCTTTGCTTACACTCCTTGCTACAGAAAAGAGGCAGGAACTTATAGAGCAGAAGAAAGAGGTATGATAAGAGGTCACCAATTCAACAAGATTGAAATGGTACAATACGCTCATCCAGATAAGAGTAAAGAGGCGTTTGAAGAACTCGTAAATAAGGCGTGTGCTTTAATGGAAGGTTTAGGTCTTCATTTCCGTCTTTCTAAGCTTGCCGCAGGCGATTGTTCTGCATCAATGGCAAGAACTTACGATATCGAAGTTTGGATTCCTTCTATGGGCATTTATAAAGAGGTATCTTCAGTTTCTAACGCTAACGATTATCAAGCAAGAAGAAACAGCACGAGATATCGTGATAGCAAAACTGGTAAGCCTGCATTTTTACACACCTTAAACGGCTCTGGTTTAGCAACTTCAAGAGTATTCCCAGCACTTATCGAACAATATCAAAATGCTGACGGTAGTATAACAGTACCAGAGGTGTTAAGACCATTTATGAATGGCCAAGCCGTGATTAAATCTTTATAAGCGTCGCAATACTGTGTTTCTGCAAGACAATTCACGACTGGTATGACCAACAAGGTCTATCCCACCCGTAAATTGCTTGCGAGCCTTGTCTTGCTCGCTTCTAAATCTTTAATGTTAAATCTTAAGACAAAACTGAAACAAAAATAACGCCCGAATATTCGGGCGTTTTTCAAAAGGGAGAATATTATGTGGAATGGTAAATTAAAAGCAGTAACTTTTAGCTTTGACGATGGCGTACTTCAAGATAAACGTGCTATAGACATACTTAATAAGTATAATTTAAAGGCGACGTTCAATCTAAATTCTTCACTACTAGGGCTAGAAAACTCTTACGAAGTAGGTGGAAAAATAATAAGAAGAGATAAGTTTTTACCAACCGAAATTAAAGAACTTTATTCTAATCATGAGGTAGCAGTGCATACTTTGTCACACGAGTTTTTGCCTAACCTTGCTGATGAAATGGTAACTTGGCAAGTAGAAGAAGATAGAAAAGCGTTGTCTAAACTAGTTGGCTATGATGTGGTTGGTATGGCATACCCTTGTGGTGGGGTAAACAACGACGACAGAGTTGCAAGCGTTATAAAAAACACAACGGGCGTAAAATACGCAAGAACAACTGTTAGCACCCACAATTTTGATTTACAAGATAACCTTTTTAGGTTTAACCCAACGGTTTATTACTGCGAAGTGGATAAAATGTTCGAACTAGCAAAAGAGTTTATTTCGCTTAAGACGGACACGCCTAAAATCTTCTATATTTGGGGACATACCTACGAAATGGACGCAGGCGTTATCGATTGGAAAAAGTTTGAAAAGTTTTGTAAGCTTATCTCAAACAAGGAAGATATTTTCTACGGCACAAACACCGAGGTTTTAGTTAAATAATCGACATATACAAGGGTTTTCAAATCATAAAACAAGAGCCTAGCATCTCGCTAGGCTCTTATATTATGTCTGCAAAAAATTCATCAAAGCTTATATCAAAAACTTTTACCAGAGCAATTACGTAACTTGCCTTGGGTTCGTTGACGTTTCTTTCCCAATAGTCAATGGCTTTTTGACTAACGCCTATCATTTTAGCAAGTTGCATTTGCGACAACTTTGCTTCTATTCTTAATTCTTTAATCTTTGCTCCAATACTCATAATACGTATATTATAGAAGAAATCTTCTATAAATAGTTGACAAAGAAGAAATCTTCTTATATTATGTGAAATAATAAAATTTTTACACAGAGGAATTATGGAAGAGAAAATTTGTTGCTTTTTTGGACATAGGCGTATTGAAGAGAAAGAGGAATTATTTGAGAGAATTATAAAAGAAGTTGAAGACCTTATTACAAACAAGGGTGTTAATGTTTTTTTGTTCGGTGGATATGGGGAATTCGATTGGCTTTGTTATGAGGCTGTAACAGTTTTATTACAAAAAAACCCAGCGATAAAAAGGATTTTTTGCTATGCAGACGAAAAGGAGTTTTTAAGATTAAAAAGAAAGGGACATATCAAAGGAAAGTATGAAGAATATAGGTTTTTGTCTTTAGATTACAACTATTGGTATACGTGTGTGTATTATAGAAACTGCGAAATGATAAATATGAGTGATATTATAATTTTTTACGCAAAAAAGACAGAGGGGAGTGGGGCGTATAAGGTACTAAGATATGCAATAAGCAAGAAAAAGGTTTTCAAAAATTTGGCAAAGGAATAGAAATTTTAAAAACCGATTGACGGGATAAAATGCAATGTGTTACAATATATATAATGGAAATTAGGGCAGAACCTATTTCCAAAACACAAAAGGAGAAAATTTATTATGCAACTCGTTTACAAACCAAGCGATAAGCCAGGTTGGGGTAAAACGTTAGTTTTTGCTCTTCAACAAGTGCTTGCAATTCTCGCTGCAACAATCGTTGTTCCTGTTATTATCAACTCTAGTACAGGTTCGGAAATGTCACAATCTGCTGCCCTTTTCGGTGCAGGCGTTGGCACGCTCGTTTATCTTTTATTCACCAAGTTCAAAAGCCCTGTATTTTTAGGTTCTTCATTTGCTTTTATCGGCTCTATGTGTGCTGCATTTGCAGGTGCAACGTCAGCATCAGTTGGATATCTCGGTATTATTATCGGTGCTGTCTTTGCAGGTCTTGTATACGTAGCGATTGCGTTTATCGTTAAATACGCAGGCACAAACTGGATAGAAAAAGTTATGCCAGCAGCAGTTATAGGACCTACCGTTGCAGTTATCGGTTTATCACTTGCAGGTAACGCAATTGGCGACCTTACAAAAGGTAGCGTTACTAACCTTTTAGGTGCACCTACTGCAAATCCTTTCATTGCACTTGCTTGTGGTTTAGTA
Organism: Clostridia bacterium; assembly: GCA_017503885.1. Taxonomy (GTDB): domain Bacteria; phylum Bacillota; class Clostridia; order Christensenellales; family Borkfalkiaceae; genus UBA10281. Next base: position 4,067 of record JAFVSF010000147.1, on the reverse strand, counting down.
ACTTTATTTACTACTATCGCTTGTTCTGTTTACGGCAAAAAGATGCTTAAAATGATACCTTTCATTATTGGTATTTGTGCAGGTTATTTAGTTGCTACTATCTTTACTATTATCGGTCACGTAGCAGAAGCTCCAGCTCTTCAAGTTATTAACTTTGGTCTTTTCAAATCAATGCAATGGCTTCCAGAGTTTACTTTTGTAAAGGCTTTTGAAGGTTTTAAACATCTCGATGGTTTCGGTTCATATCTTGGAACTGTTGCAGTTGCTTACGTTCCAGTTGCTTTCGTAGTATTTGCAGAGCATTTGGCAGACCACAAGAACATTTCTTCTATCATTGAAAACGACCTCTTAAAAGATCCAGGACTTGATAGAACTCTTCTTGGCGACGGCGTAGGTTCAATGGTTGGTGCATTCTTCGGTGGTTGCCCTAACACTACTTACGGCGAATCTGTCGGTTGCGTAGCAATTTCTGGTAATGCGTCAGTTATTACTATCATAACAGCTGCCGTTATGTGTATACTCGCATCTTTCTTTGCTCCATTTGTAACTTTCCTTGCAACTATTCCTAGTTGTGTAATGGGTGGCGTTTGCGTTGCACTTTACGGCTTTATTGCTGTTTCTGGTCTTAAGATGATTCAAAAGGTTGATTTAGAAGATAATAGAAATCTCTTCGTTGTATCAGTTATCTTAATCGCAGGCGTTGGTGGTATGGTTCTTAACATTGGTAAAGTTACAGTAACTAGCGTTGCTTGTGCTCTTATCCTTGGTATTTTAACTAACGTTTTAACTCACTGGAAAAAAGGCGAAAAGAAAGAAGCCCCAGTAGAAGAAGTAGAATCTATCGAAGCTGAGTAATTTAACATAAAAATTTAAGCACTGCAAAGGCTTTTCCTTTGCAGTGCTTTTTATTTGGCAAAAACTTAAAATACTTTGTCCGGGTAGCCTTGATTTTTGCAAAATTAGTATTACAATAGAAGTGCTAAAGCAGAGGTTTCTCGCTTTAGAATACGCCGTGAAACTATATTTTGCAAAAATAAAAAGAGGAGGAAAGGACCATCGAAAGATTTTATTTAAAAGAAAGGTCGAAAACGCTACAATTTTTAAATGCGCCCAAACTTCCTTCGGGGTTTTTCTCCCCCAAAGGAAAGGTAGAAGAAAATGGAAAACGTTTTTGCAGTTTTGTCTCAACAGTTCGGCTTGCAAACAGTGATAAAAGCAGTGGTAGTCTGCGTGATAATGATGATAGTTAGAAAAATAAAACCAAACCTTTCGCCCAAGGTAGAGATCGTAATAAGACTTGCACTGTCGGTACTTATTCACGTTTTATTTACCATTATTACAAACGGAGAATTTTTAACTGTTACAAAAGACGTGATGTGTATATGTGGTGTGTCTATGATATTTTCTGCGATAATCACTAAAAATTACGACAAAGAAGAATTAAAAGATACTATAAAACCATTTTTGCCAGAGTTTGACGTAGATAAAATAGACGAATACAAAGAGCAAATCAGCCAAGAAAAAATTGTGGCAAACGAGACTGTTGAAAACGATAGAATTTCAATAGGAAGTTAAAAAATTGCATATTTAAAAGGGGTGTGAAAGCCGAAACTCTCGTAGAAACTTCTGCTTTCATACCTCTTATTTTTTACCTTGAATTTCCATATTTTTAAAATTGTTAACTTTAAGTTATTAAAGTTATAGACAAGATTGAAAAAATGTGCTAAAATAACCTAAAGGAATTAAAAAGCATATAAATTTAGGAGAAAAAATGGACAAATTTATTCCAGTAGTAGTAATTAAAGAACTACAAGAAACAGACAAAATTTTAACAGCCTTAAAAAATAGCGACATTAACTGTGCAGAGATTACCTTTAGAACTGCTTGTGCAAAAGAGGCTATCGAATATGCATGTAAAAACTATCCAGATATGAATATTGGAGCAGGCACGGTAATAAACGCAGAGCAGTGCAAAAGTGCGTTAAAGGCAGGAGCGAAATTTATCGTTTCGCCAGGGCTTTCTCCAGCCGTTGCAAAAGTGTGCAAAAAGGCAGGTGTTCCTTATTATCCAGGTTGCGTAACGCCTACCGAAATTATGGCGGCTCTTGACCTTGGCATCACTACTGTAAAATTCTTCCCTGCAAACGTTTACGGTGGTTTAAAGGCGTTAAAGGCTTTATCTGCTCCTTTCCCACAAGTTAAGTTTATTCCTACAGGTGGCGTAGATAGGTCTAATATTGATGAATTCCTTGCCTTTGATAAGGTGTTTGCAATAGGAGGCTCTTTCTTTGTTAAAGAGGCTCTTGATAAAATGGAGGGTTAAAAAATGAAGAAGGTAGTAACTTTTGGCGAACTTATGCTTCGCCTTGCCCCAGAGGGCTATTTGAGATTTGTTCAAAGCAAAAAATTTGAAGCGACTTTTGGTGGAGCAGAGGCAAACGTTGCCGTTTCTTTGGCAAATTACGGCTTGAACGCTAGTTTTGTAAGTAAATTGCCTAGTCACGAAATAGGTCAAATGGCTGTAAATTCTCTTCGTGAATTTGGCGTAGATACCTCGCTTATAACCAGAGGTGGCGACAGAGTTGGTATTTATTACTGCGAAAAAGGTGCAAGCCAAAGACCATCTAAAGTTATTTACGATAGAGCATATTCTTCTATTGCTATGGCTCGCCCAGAAGATTTTGATTGGAATAAGATTTTTGAAGGAGTAGAGTGGTTTCACTTTACAGGCATAACCCCAGCCCTTTCCGATAACGTTGCCGAAATTTGTTTAGAGGCTTTAAAAATTGCAAAGAAAAAGGGAATAACCGTTTCTTGTGACCTTAACTTCCGTAAAAAGTTGTGGTCTAAACAAAAGGCAGGCGAAGTTATGGGTAAACTTTGCCATTATATAGATTATTGTATAGCAAACGAAGAAGACGCTAAAGACGTATTCGGTATCGAGGCAGAAAACACTGACATTTACGGTGGAAAACTTAATCGTGAGGGTTATATTTCAGTTGCAAAGCAACTCACCGAGAGATTTAATTTTAAAGGCGTAGCAATCACGTTAAGAGAGAGCAAAAGTGCAAACGATAACGACTGGTCTGGCATGCTTTATACAGGTGGCGAGGCATATTTCTCTAAAAAATACAGTATGCACATAGTTGATAGAGTAGGTGGAGGCGATAGTTTTGGTGGTGGACTTATTTATTCACTTGTAAACGGCTTTGACTCGCAACAAGCAATAGAATTTGCAGTTGCTGCAAGTTGCTTAAAGCACTCTATCGAAGGCGACTATAACATGGTTTCTGTTAGCGAAGTTTTAAATTTAGCAGGTGGCGACGCATCTGGCAGAGTGCAGAGATAATCGACATATAGGCTAAGATTTACGACTAAATATTGAAAAAATAGAGCCCCGTAGCCAGTTTTGGCTACGGGGCTTTTGGTACTCCCAGCGGGAATCTAACTCATAACTAACCCTTAGGAGTTTAAAGCCCTTGTGAAAGTATTGTTAAAAACGTTCATTTACGTGCATTTTGGAGCGTTTTTATTAAAAATATGCGTGAAATAAATTAAAAACATTAATTAAGTTGCGTAATTTTTGTATCTCTGCGCAACTTTTAAAATAAATTTATACCGATTTTATACCAGTTTTGCAACATGACAAAATTAAATAGGCAGATGCTCTTCTTAGCCCTGCCTACTTAATAGCGCTTATTTCTCTATAATATTTATCTCCAAAATAATCTAAAAGAAACATTGAACTAGTATTCAGCACATAAAAACTTCCTTCGCTGTTTTTTGAAACTATTTGCTTTGCCAAAATCCACTTCTGCTTCAAAAACACTTCGTATTCCTGCTTCGTAGGAAATTTGATTTTTTGATTTAAAATATAATTTGTCTTACAAGCATTTATTTTGCATAACAACTTAAAATGCCTTTGAGTATATTTATCAATGTTTCTTTTATAGCCATTTCCCTCAATATATGCTTTATAACTTTCACTACTTAAATTCTCTAAATCAACCCTTTTGGAAACAAATTCACTCAAATTAAAATTTTTATGGTCTTTATAAGATTCCATC
>JAFVSF010000146.1 GCA_017503885.1 Clostridia bacterium | reverse complement strand
CAAATTGCACACCCATTACAAAACCTTTAGCCATAAGTGCACCACTTTGCTTTAACAAATATCTAAAGTCCTTTTTAAGATTTTCGTTGCAAATAACAAGTGCCTCGCCAAGCAACGCTCCAACCTTAGTTCCACCTATATAAAACACGTCGCAAAGCGAGCAAATATCGGCTAAAGAAAAGTCACAGAACTTGCTAAAAAGCGAATATAGAATACGTGCTCCGTCTATATAAAATATAAGCCCGTGCTTTTTACAAACGTCGCTTAGCGCTTTCATTTCTGCAAGCGAATAAACAGTGCCCATTTCGGTAGATTGAGATATATAAACCATAGCAGGTTTTACGGTATGCTCTCTCGAAAGTCCCGTTATATGTTCGTTAACAAGGTTTTCTACATCATTAGGGGTAATTTTACCATCTATATTTTTAACTACTAAAACTTTATGTCCACCTTGTTCTATCGCACCTGTTTCATGTGTTGCAATATGAGCAGTATCAGCACAAACAACACCCTCAAAAGGTCTTAAAAAAGAACTGATTACAATCTTATTTGTAAGCGTGCCACCTGCAACAAAATGAACGTCTACACTTTCGTTTTGAACGGCTTTCTTTATAAGATTTCTCGCACAATCGCATACTTTGTCCGTGCCGTAACCACTGTTTGCATTATAGTTGTACGATTGCATTTTTGCTAGTATTTCTGGGATGCATCCCTCTTGATAATCGTTAATAAAAAGTTTCATAAATTTACCTCTACGCATATTATATCATTATATAAAAAGTTTAGCAAGTTTATATATAACAAAAAAGCACTTCTTATAGAAGTGCTTTTACGTTTGGAGGCGTGTTGAAAAAAAAGATGCCACTCAAACCATCTGTAAAAGTTTATTCATCAAGGATGGATTCATCCCTTTCATCGATGGGATATGAATAAATACGGTATTTCGATTCCTTTTCAACATATGGTAATAGGCGGCATTACATAAATACGCAGTTGGCTTGTTGGAGATAATATAGGATATACCTAAATCCTTAATTACCTTTTCTAAAGTGACTATATCAAAAGAAGTAGTAACCAATTCTCCATTATAGTTGGCGCAAGTTTCGATTCTAATACCGTTTCTCAAATTTTTATCTATCCCAAACATATATATCGCATCATAGCCGGTGCCCAAAGATAATATTTCCTTTTCTAATCCCTGAAATGAGTTTGTTAGAAACAGTTTATCTCCGCATAATTGACTGACTAATTGGAAGGAGGTGTTGTGGAATCCTTTAAATGATGTATATAAATTACTCATTTGTATTTTTCGCTGTATTTATTGAAGCCACAAGCATTGCTCTCAATGACTTGCACTTTATTTCAAGGGAGTTATACTGTTCCTCTCCGATGTAATTGGTTTTATAAAGCAACTCCAACCAATAACCCGTTTCGTTTGCCTCTTTGAGCGCAATCTGCATTTTTGAAATAAAGTCCGCCGTGCCGTGTGCATATTTGGCTTCACGAATATTTGCACCAATCGACGTTCCGCTTCTGCCAATTTGATTGGAAATGATACTTTCTCTTTGTTCTTTTAATTGCTTAACGAGATTGATAATCCGAACTGCAAAAGCCATAGATTGCTCCGCAAGCTTATCGTTAGCCATAATATCACCGTCCTTTGAATAAAGTATATCATAAATTCTTTGCTTTGTCAATGAAGCATCGATTTCGTCGATATGAAGCAGAAGCCTTACGGCTTCTGTGAAGCGGCGGCGTTGCCGCCATGAAGCGAAGTGCACACTAACTTCTCCATGAGCCGAAGGCTCGCTTCATAGAGCGAAGCCCTGCCTCATTTTTCATGCACCGCAGGTGCGCTTCATTTCCAAACAAAAGAGCACTGCTCTCGCAGTGCTCTTTTGTTTGGAGGCGCCACCCGGATTTGAACCGGGGCATGAAGGTTTTGCAGACCTTGGCCTTACCGCTTGGCTATAGCGCCGATTTATGGAGCGGGAAACGAGATTCGAACTCGCGACGTTCACCTTGGCAAGGTGACGCTCTACCACTGAGCCATTCCCGCAAATATATGGTGGGAACAACAGGGCTCGAACCTGTGACCCCCTGCTTGTAAGGCAGATGCTCTCCCAACTGAGCTATGCTCCCATATACTCGCACTCGAAAGTGCTTATATACTATACCAAATATTATGAAATATTGCAAGTGTTTTAACACTGTTTTTTTATGTTCTTTAAAATTTTTTAAAGTTCTTTTGCCTTAATCCTTATCTAAATAAGACTTATTTAAATTAACTCCAACAAAATCATGGGCAGAATGTCTTTTATCTTCAGGCGGCAGCTTTCTCCAATCGCCGTAGATTTTTGTTAAATATTCTTCGGCTTTTTCTGGCCCATACACAGTAAACCCTTCAAATTGATAAGGGGTAGGTTCACCATATATTTCTTTTTTCATTATTTCTCTTGCCCTATATGTACTGGTTGTGTGCATTACATAGTCATAATCACTATATTTTCTCCTACGACAAAGTTCATCCACTCTGACCGTTTGCTTTTTTGCATTAATAGGTAACAACCCACCAATGAACCCAGCTATATTTTTCCACCACTTTCTATCTTTTCTATACGCACAAACCTTCATTGAGAGAAGCATGTTGGCTCTATCAATTTTTTTAAAGAATTTTAAAGCATCTTCTGCACTTTCTCCAACACCATCAAGAGGGAAAATATCAATGTAAACTCCTCTTGTTACGCTTTTTCTTAAAAATTCCGTCATAGTAGTGTCTGTGTCGTAAAATTTCGCAAAAGGATATATATAGTCTTTCGCCTGACCGCTACAAGACTCTACAACATAATGTTCTACTGGTTTCTCTAAAAGTTTAAGTAATTTATCATAATCGTCACGGGGCATAGCAATATCAATATCATCGTCCCACGGAATAATTCCACCGTGGCGAATCGCTCCAAGCAATGTTCCAGCAATCATATAATATCTTAACTTATGCTTATGTAAAAATTCAGTAAGCCACTTAAACATTTCAATAAGTTTTTTTTGAAAATCGCTCATAATATCATCCTTAGTTATTTTTTTGATAATTTTTCACGAAGTTGTGTACTGCTCGTTCCCTGCGTATAAGGGAAATAAACAATTTCAACACCCTTGTCCTTGAAAAACTCCTCGTATTTTAAAAACCTTTCAGAACCTTTATAGTCACTACCAACAAAAAGTTTATTATAATGGTATACGGCGTGTGCATCAGCATCTTCTGGGAAAGACTCTATTGCCAAGTCAACGTATTTAACACTTTCAACAATCGCCCTTCTCTCTTCAAAAGGAATAAAGGTTTCTTTGCCCTTCCAAGCACCACTTTTATGCACGCCAACTACCAAATAATCACATTGCTCTTTCGCACGTTTTAAAAGGTTTAAATGCCCTATATGAAACAAATCAAACGTACCACTTAAATACCCTACGGTAACCTGAGGCTTGTTTGAATACCTTCCACTATTAATTTTATATTCATAACTTTGCTTAGCAAATTCTTGAGGATTGGCGTGATATCTATCAATTACTCCCTTATAAACCTCGTTGTACTGTGGAATATATAAAGTTTCTCGATTAAACGCCTTTTCTAAAATACTGTCTGCAACCTCACTAACTTGAGTTATATCATTGCCTTGCCCATTAAAATTAGTACCCTTTAAAGAGCCAGGCGAAACGTCTAAAATCCTATTCTTATATCCACTACAAGAAAGTTCTGCATTAACGTTTTCTATAAAACTACAAAGACCGAATTTAGTTGCTCCATAAACTGAAAAAAGTGGCGATGCAACGTGTCCAGCAATACTACCCATTACCGCACAATAAAAATCTTTATGAGATGCTATTTTATCATAATAATGCTTAATTACCGCAATATTAGCAAGCATATTGCATTTTATTAAATTTTCCACCTCTTTTTTTGTCAAGTCTTCAAATTTTGCAACTCTACCAAAACCTACAGTTATAAATAAGGCGTTTATATCGCTTATCTCATCAAAAACCTTATAATCGCCATTTATGAGATTAACCCTATAAAAAGAGGTTTTTGCTTTTAATTTTTCTAATTCAAGTGGGCTAACGTCTGCAACGTTTATCTCTGCCTTTCCTACGATATAAACATGCTCATAACCTTTTTGCAATAGTTTTAAAACTAATGCGAGACCTATTCCACTATTTCCACCAACTATAAGTGCTTTTTTCATTAAAACTCCTTCTTATCAATGCATCCTAAAATAAAATCAACAACTCGTTTTGAACTTTGTCCATCTTGGCTGGCATGTATATTTTGGCATATTTGATTTCTCGCCTCTTTATTTTTATCTATACCATTTGCCAAATTATCAATAAACTCTTTAAATTCTTCTATGTTATAAATCTTTTGTGCCCCAGCTGAATAACATTCATAGTCTTTAATTAATCCAGGTTTCTCTTTATATTGCTCAATATCTTCCCATATTAAAGCAACTGGCTTGTCACACAAAAGAAAATCGTAATATATCGATGAATAATCTGTTATTAAAGCATCACATCTAGCAACAAACTCATATGAAGAAATATTATTTTTAATAAAAAATTCGTCGTCTATAAATATAATGTTTGAAAGTCCAAGATTTTTAACATTATCTAAATTTTGAGCAAAATGTGGTTTCAAAACTATAAGCACTCTGCTTTCTTTTGCCTTTTCATTTAATTGTATAGCCAACTTTTCATCATGGATAATTGGCAAAGCATTGCCACCTGCCGTAACTTTTCCATTTACGTGCTGTCTAAAAGTTGGATACCAAACTATTATTTTATCACAATCAATATCAAATAATTCTTTATTGTTTCCCTTTGTAGTTACCAAACTATCATTTCTAGGATAACCCAATGGTAAAAGTTTTTCTTGTGGAAAATTAAACTCATAGGAGGTTGTTTCTAGAAGCCCTTGTCCAGTCACCAAACAATAATCAATTTCATTAGGCACGGTATAATAGCCTCTAACGCTTTTTAAAGGCATACCGTGTGCTAGATAAAAAGATTTTTGCTTTTTAACCACACTTGGCAAAAAACTATTGCAACTAATCAAGCATTTTACTCTATAATGCAAAATTTTAGACCTAATTTTGTTTAATATACCTTTATTGAAACATAGATATTTAACGTTTTTTATTTTATTAGTTGGCTTAAATTTTTCATCAACAAACCAAACTAATTTGTATTTTTGATTGACCCCACGCTTAATCATCTCATCAAAAACTGCTTTTGAATTATCTGATAAATTAGGCACACTTTCAAACAAAATAACCTTTTTTACAGGAAAAATATTTAAGAACTTTTTAATAATAGTCTTAATCATATCAACTCCTTGTTTTTCTATTTTGTCTCTACGTTAATCTTTTTTCTCGTTATAGCGAAAATCTTTACAAAGGCATAAGCCATAATCATGGTTATTATAATTGCTATTATTGAAAAAACATATGGATTAGCAATGCCTACTTTATGTAAAACAATCATAGGAATACGCTGTAGCACGTAGATTGCAAAACTGTGTATTCCCAGCCACTTTAAGATTACGTTATCAAGTTTTACTTTTGTCGTTAAAACAGTTATTAACAAGCAAAAAGCACAGGCACACATATTATAAGTGATAGCAAACGGATTTATTCTTCCTGCAATAAAATATAACGCCACAAAAAGAACAGTTACAACTGCTATCGTTCCCCAATGCTCTTTCTTTCCCCTTTTTATAAAAGCATCAAAATTCTCTTTAATTAAGGCAAACCACATACCAAAGGCATAACACAAAATCGTGTCATACCACCATGAACCCTCCGCAACAAACCTCAACACAATAATTGCCGAAAAACTAAGAATTGTGGTTATTATTGCAAGGTATAGGGGCTTTTTAATATCTTTTACTCTTTTTATTACGAAAAAAGATAAATACGTTATTACGTACAATAATAAGATAACAAAAACAAACCAGTTTGAATTACCTATAGATTTCCAACCAATCCAGCAAAAAACATAATTTGACCAATCGTAATAACTCCCAATGATTAACGATAAAATTAAATATAATAGCACTGCGACGTCAAATTCAACCAATACCTTTACTACACGTTTTTTTATAAAGCCCTTTTGATAATCATTATTTTTCTCATATGATTTCATTATTCCAAAACCGCTATAAAAGAAAAACAATGCAACCATAAGTTGACCTATAAAATTGATTGTGTATGAAAACGCATCGTTGTATATATTGGAAGGTAATGAAATATAACCCCTTAAATGTGAAAATACGATAATAACAGCGAACAACCCTTTTAACGCACATGTTTGAGACTTACCCATATAGTCTTCGTGAAAACTACCAAATCTCGCTTTCCATACAACAATTAAGATCAATGCTATAAAAAATATAATCATTAACTAAAATTTTCCTATCCCTTATTTTTTTTCAAAAACCCTTTTGCTGTATCAAAAAGATATAACAAACTACTGTTTTTTATTGCTAAATTAGCCAATAAATAAACAACTGTACCAACAGTTACCTGCATGCACAAAATTAAAAACCTTGAGTTTAGTGCAATAAGACCAACTAAATATACAGAAAAACCCATTAATAATGCCGTTACGAAATTAGGAATCAAATCAAAAATCTGCAATCTGTATCTGTAGCCAATAAGTTTTCTATTTGGAGCTGTATTAATTATAGATGCAAAAATCGTGTTTATAATACACGCCAAAGCAAGATATATTGGACTTTTTGTAAACAAAACAAAAAGTAAAATAACAACAAAATAAACTGCCTTTTTTATAATTTCAAGCACTAATATAATATCACTTCTACCAATAGCCCTTATTACTTGCAAGTTCCCTGTTTGTATTATATTAAACATATACACTATGCAAAAAGCTTGTATGTATATAGTTGCCCCACTCCATTTTTCAGTGAGTATAACGATTACAAAATTTTCTGCAACAGTTAAAAAACCTATCATGAGAGGGAAAATAATAAATGAAGCAACCTGCATAAATCTTCTGGTGCAAGCCAATACAGCTTCCTTATCATCTTGTATTTTTGCCATAACAGGAAAAAGAACAGCCGACAGCGTATCTCCTATGCTAGAATTTATTAAGCTAGGAAAACTTTTCCCTTTAGAGTAAAACGCTAAGTCTGCATTTGTGAATCTTAAGCCTATAATTAATGGGTTTATTTCATCATATAAAACACTTATTTCAGATGCAAGGAGCAACTTCCATCCATATCTAAACAACCCATTACTCTTCTTTAAATTTAATTTAAACACAAAACGCACTCTAGTAACGCAATATAAAACCACGGTATCAATAACAGCACTGGTCATTTGCTGTGCAACTAAAGCCCAACAGCCATAACCTTTTATTGCCATGGTTATACCTACAACTGCAGACACTATAGTACCGATTATTGTAGATAAAAATGACTTTCTAAATTGCAAATGACTAGAAACGTACGCCACTAATACTGATTTTAAGGAGTTTACAAACAAAGTAATACCCATTACTCGTATTAATGGAATCAATATGCTTTGATTATACGATTGTGAAATAAGCGGAGCAAGAAAGAATAAAACTACATAAATACATACAGAAGAAAACAAATTAATGAACAATATGTTTGAATAATCTTGTATATCTGCTTCTTTCTTTTGCATTAAGGCAGCACTAAAACCACCCGAAATAAACACGTTTGCAAAAGCAAAAAATATTGCAACGATACTTACAACCCCATAGTCATCGGGCACAAGTAATCTTGCAAGAATTATTGAAACAACTAAAGAAACAAGTTGTGCAATTATTCTTTCAAGAAACTTCCAAAGCAAACCTGACATAGTTTGTCCTTTAAGATTTTGTGTTTCGTCTTTCATGCTTTCTCCTTTTTTGCTTTCTTTTTACAATTTGCAAAACAACCAAATTAAAAACCAAAATCTAAGTTTAACCAATCTTCCGCTAATTTTGTTTTTAAACGTTTCGCCTTTTATTTTAACTTTTTTTATTCTGTTAAAATCTTCTTCTTTAATATTATCTTTAATTAAATATTTAAAATTTTTAAACGACGTTGATGCCCGAGCCGCTAAAATACTATACCTTCTAGTAAAATCGTAAAAATAACAAGATATTTGCTTTTTATGGTTTGGCATCTTTGCATCTAAAAATTTTACTAACTTTTTACAGTTTGCATAATCTTGATGCCTAAACGTGTTCACGATAGACGTTGGATTATCTCGATATTTATAGCCTGCAAAATTTTTTACGTATAATGATTGACAAGCACAAACCAAAGGCATGGTTATCGCCATATCTTCACCCATAACGATATCTTTATCAACGCTAAAAATAAATGTTTCTAGCAAACTCTTTTTTATACATTTTGTACATAAAGAATAAAATATCGAACCGTTATTAAACGCTTGCTTTTCACTATTAAAAACAAGTTTACTTTGTAGCATTTTCAACTTGTCACCTATATAGTACCCTTCATCGCAACTGAAAGAGACTTCGCTTTTATCTTGCGAAAAACGCTCAAAACCACTTTCAATAACGTCTGGATGATATTCTTGAATAATATTGTTAAAGGTCTCTAAAAAATCTAACGCCACAAAATCATCAGAATCAACAAAACAACAATACTCGGCTTTTGATTCTAAAAATCCTGCTTGTCTCGCTGAAGAATGTCCTCCATTTTCTTTATGAATAACTCTTACACGACTGTCAAACAAATACTTATCACATATTTCTGCAGAACCGTCCGTTGAACCATCATCTACGAGTATTAATTCAAAATCATTATAAGTTTGATTTAAAATACTGTTAACACACTCGTCAAGGTATTTTTTTACGTTATACACTGGTATAATTACGCTGAATAACATTTATTCTCCTTATTGCTCAATACCCGTTTTTTATTGACATTATTCTCTAACGTGAAATGATAAATTAAATATATAAAGAAAATATGGAAACATATTTCGTACGACTGTACTCCATGTAAGAAAAAGTACATAACGAAAAATACGAGAGCACCTAAAAACTTATATTTGTTAAAATTTACCTTGTTCTTATGTTTCATACAAATTATTATGGTAAATATTAAAATTAGCGTACCTATTAACCCAAAATGATATAATACGTCAATATATAAATTGTGTGGGCTATATCTATTAATCAAAGGTCCGTTTACCCCTGACCCGTATAAAAGAATATCAAATCTTGAGAAAATAGTTTGCATATAACCACGCCAAATTTCCCACCTGCCCGTAGTTAATTTATTAATTGACCCTTCGTTACTAGTTAACCTATCCAATACGCCGTTTACAACTTCCAATTTACCTTGCACAATTAAAAACAAAACACCAAAACACATAAGGCTAAATAGGCTTATCAACCTATTGTCTTTGGATACTATTGCATCAAAAAAGATAAAACCCAGTATTGCGACGTACATAAGTAAAAACGATTTACTGTACGTAAGTATTCCAAAATATCCAACAAGCGCAAGTACAATAATAAATGCCGTTTTAATGGCTTTGTTCTTATATAATAAAAAGGCAAACACCAATGCATATATTAAGTTCACAGAATAATAATTTGAATCACCATTAAGTCCTGAAAATCTTATTACCGTTTCAGAATACACTAGTTTTCTTACGTATAGATAAAACGTTGGTATCTTGCTCTCAAACAACGCTAACGTCGACGTTAACAACGTTCCAATAATAAAATACTTCATCAATTTTTGCTTGTCCAATATACGGAATTCGTCCGTATAAATATATATGACTAATAAAACGATCAACGGGTTAATACAATCGATAAGTACTACATTGAACCAAATAAGATTTCCTATCGCTAAATATAGAGCAAAGCTCACAATACCTATGAGCGCTTTTATTGAAACGTGTTTCGATCTTATCAAAACTATTACAACGGCAAATATTTCGACAATTGAGAAAAAAGACAAAGTATCGGGAGATAATTTATAAATAGATGTAAACGGACTTAAAAACAGTATATCGTATAAAATATATTCTGTTGGACTATATACAAAAAGTATTACGTTTGCCAATAATGCCAATATAGACAACGGCATGTCAATAATAAAGCCTACTACTACAAACGCAACTATCATGCAGAGTACAAAAATATTCAATTTGTTTGGATTTTTAATTTTTTGTACTGCCGTCATTAAATTATCTCCCTTCAAATAAATTCTGTATTTGTCCTTCTTGCAACTCGTTATTTATCTCAACTTGCTTTGCCGTCCTATTTTTAGTAACGTTTAATACCCAATTAAAAATACTTTGATCATCATTTTCAACAACGCCACCATACCCATCAGTTATCATTTCATCCGCTGATGTAGTTCTAGTTGTAAGCACTGGAAGATTTAGCATTTTTGCCTCATCAAAAACCATTGGTGCAGCCTCATGATACGACGCAACAACTAACCAGTCTGCATTTTTCATATATATTGCTGGATTTTGAACTTCTGAAATAAAAGTTACGTAATCAGCAACACCTTTTTCTTTTGCCAAATTGGATAAAGTTTCGTAATAATCTCCACTACCAACAACAAAATATCTAATATCCGTTCTACTACTTTCCGCAATAGCACGTATAACTCTATCAACGCCCTTTTCCTTTCCTAAACGACAAACGGAAATCAAATTGACCGTATCCTTCCCATAAACGATTGCCTCTTCTTCTTTAAAAGAATTTCTAAAATCTAAGTCGTAAAAATTTCTAACTGTATACGCCTTATCTTTAAGTTCTGGTAAGGCTTCTAAGAAACGTCCTTTTACCGATTCCGAACAACAGGCTATTTTATCAAACCTAGCATAAAGTCTATCGTTTCTTTTGCAACGTGTACCAGAATTTAGATAGTCGCAATGAATAAAACAAACTTTATTTCTGGCTTTAGTTTTGTTTAATACAAACTCTGCCGTACCAGAATAAAACGTCTTAGGACTTGTTAAATGGCTAAATGATATAACCGTATCATAGCCTTTTATTTTAGGCTGAAATAAGCCAATAAGCCAGTATGCAATCGAAACGGTAAACATTTTTGCAACACAAGAACAAAAACCTCTTACAAGATACAAAAACTTATTACTTTTCAACTGTCCACTAGACTTGCCCAATGATTTGTATATCTTTTTAGGCTGTATGATTTTTACGTTTTGTGGTATTTTTTCCTTATCGCTTTCTTCTTGTGAAAAAGTTAACAATGAAAAATCATATTTATCGCTACAGTCTTTAAGCAAATTTAATAACGATTTTTGAATACCACCAACGTCTAAGTTGTTGATAACTACTAAAACTTTTTTCATTTTTATAAATCACAAATCTCCGTACGTATTAATTAAAACACATAACATAATAAACTATTTGTAATTATTATCGTACAAATTACGTGCTATTTTACCAGACTTTTAGTTTTCTTCGTGGTTATCTTAACCCCTCTTCCCTTCTATAATATCCGCTATACGCTTACAAGCAAATCCATCGCCATATGGATTACTTGCCTTGGACATAGCCTCATAAGCAGACTTATCTTCAAGCAAAAGTTTGAAATTCTTATAAATAACTTCCTCATCTGTTCCTACAAGTTTAAGAGTTCCAGCTTTAATACCCTCAGGTCTTTCCGTAGTATCTCACATAACAAGAACTGGTTTACCAAGAGAAGGTGCTTCTTCTTGTATTCCACCCGAATCCGTTAAAATCATAAAACTTTTTGCTAAAAAGTTGTGAAAATCCAAAACCTCAAGAGGCTCAATAATATGCACTCTGTCAAGACCACCAAGTTCTTCATCGGCCGCTTGTCTTACAACTGGGTTCATATGAATAGGATAAATAGCCTTTACGTCAGGATGCTCTTCCATTACCCTTCTTATGGCTCTAAACATATTATGCATTGGCTCGCCTAAATTCTCTCTTCTATGAGCCGTTATCATAATAAGTCTACTACCCTCTGCCCAATCGAGTTCCGGATGAGAATAGTCTTCTCTAACCGTTGTTTTTAACGCATCTATTGCAGTATTTCCCGTAATATAAATACTTTCCTCAGCCTTTCCCTCTCTAACGAGATTTGCCTTGCTAAGCTCGGTAGGGGCAAAGTTATATTTGCTTATTATCGAAACTGCTTGACGATTGAACTCTTCTGGCCAAGGACTGTAAATATCATACGTTCTAAGACCTGCCTCTACGTGTCCTACTGGAATATGCAGATAAAAACAAGCAAGGGCTGTAACAAACGTAGTAGAAGTATCACCGTGTACTAATACAACGTCCGGTTGCTCTTTTTCTAAAATGGTCTTAATACCGTTTAAAATATTTGTAGTTATATCAAATAACGTCTGCTTGTCCTTCATTATAGACAAATCATAATCTGGAACAACACCAAAAACGTCTAACACTTGATCTAACATTTGTCTATGCTGACCAGTAACACAAACCTTTGTTTCTATGCCCTTTCTCAATTTTAATTCATTTACGAGTGGACACATTTTTATTGCTTCAGGACGCGTGCCAAAAACAAGCATTACTTTTTTCATTTCTTTCTCCTTTTTTGCTTAGAGAAAACTAAATTACAATCAATATCTAGTCCTCAACTATAGAGCCGTTCGCCAAATTGCCATAACCATCTAATAATAGCCTTTGCATAAGACTCCATTTATATTTTTCTTCATATAACAGTCGTGACCGTTTACCAATCCTAGCTAAATTCTCCTCATCTGCCAACAACTCTCTTAACGCTTTATAAAAAGCCTTGCCATCATACTCTATAACTTTTCCTAAATCGTTTTGCTCAACGATCTTGTCTATACCTGTACCATCACATACAATAATCGGTTTTGACAAAGCTAAAGATTCGTAAAACTTATTTGGAGCACAAAGTCTATGATTACGCAATGTTTTATCGTAAAGAGCCGCTAACACTTTAGAAGAACTTTCAATACGTAAAACGTCGCTATACTGTAGCACTCCTAAATAAGAAAAATTATCAAAATTTTTATCCATTTCTTCACATTTTAAAACGTGCTCGCCATATCCAGCAAAAGCTATTTTCAAATCCGCATTGTTTTCGTACTCTCTCAAAATTTCTTCTTGCAATCTATGACAACCCATACTTCCACAATACACATAATCGTATTTCGTTTCATTGTTCAATGGTTCCTCTACATCCGGAGAATTGTGTAGCACTAAAACCTTTTGTGGTCTAGATTTAGAAATTTGTTGCATGCGTTCTTCAGTGCAAATAATAGTAAGATTAGCACCATTTATTATTGAAATTTCCTTATTCTCTATCCATCCTTGCATAAATTTAGGGATTGAATGTGAATCAACATAATAATCATAAATATCGTAAACAAACTTAATTTGTTTCTTTTTACAATATTTAAAAACTCCCATTGCTCCGTCTAAGTCGCAAGCATGCACACAAAATGCGTTTTTTATCGATTTTATTTCTTTTTTTGTCCAATTAAACCACTTTATCAGTTTAAACAAATTTTTTCTTAGACCTTCTCCTTCTTTAATTTTTTTGTCAAAAAAATTAAAGACAACGTTATCATTTAAACAAGAAAATGTCGTTTTACATTTTTCTTTTGCTTTTCCAGTTCTATCCCAACCAAAAACAACAACCTTGTATCCCCCCTTAACTAAAGACGTAATTTCTTTAGTTGCCCTAGAATCATTGTAAATGTCGGAAGATCTTATATAAACTACTGTTTTCATATTTTTCAACCTTTTACTGTTTTAATTCTTTTCTTTCAAATGGCATCTTAACCAAACCCACTATCGTTCCTAACCCATAACTAACGTGCAAAATAAAAAATAGAATAGGCATTAGAAAACAAAAACAATTAAACTCTTCACCTATTGATGATATAACAGTATTGCTAACAGCAAATAAAGCATATAAACAACCCAGTGTAGCAATAAACTGCCATAATCCTAAACAAGCAAGTAGTACTGTTGCAATTATCGCCCCAACAAACGCAAATGGGGCAAAGTGATACAAAGAAAAACACTTAGGACACACGCCCAATGTTAAGCCAATCCACTTTCCGTTACCATACTTTTGTTTAACCATTTTTTTAAAAGAACTTCTTGCATACTGGTAAGACTTTATCTCTGGGGTATAGCAAAACTTATAGCCAGCACTCCTGATTCGATAGTGAAATTCATTATCTTCCGTTCTAGCCAAACGTTTATTAAATTTTCCAACCTTTTCAAGAACCTCTCTTCTATATGCAGCATGAAATAAAGTTTTTACATATGTTTTTTCATTGCTATGCCTACTTTTGTTTATGCTACTACCAAATAAAGAGTTTTCCGTTCTTAAGAGAATTTCTCCCCATTTCGATTTTTTATCGATGAGGCACGGCCTTATACCCCCACAAACATTTTCTCCACCCTCAATGGTTTCCATGTTCTTAGATATAAAATCTTGTGGCAACTTTGCGTGCGCATCAACTCTAATTAACACATCCGTTGAAAAACTATCGATAGCAATATTCCATCCTGCTGCTTGAATTTTTTCAGGGTTATCTAAAACTTGTATATTTAAATACTCAGCATGTTTGTCTTTAAACAACCCCATTATCTGTTTTGTATTATCCGTCGATGCACTATCAATTAACAAAACCTCCGTCTTGCTTTTTTCAAAGTCTTGATTTTCTATATCACGCAATAAGTTTGGCAGAAAATCTTGTTCGTTAAACGCAACGATTGCAACGGTCACATTCATTTGTTTCTCCTTTTGGAATAGTCTTTACCAAGCATGGCAAAAACCGTTCTAAACATAGTTCTTATATCTCTGAAAAAACCAAATTTTTCAACAGATTGCAAATTGTAATACATCTTACCAGGCAAAACTTCTTCGATATAGGTTTTATCAACGTCTGCAGACGCATTTAAAAGTTCATCCTCGTCTTTGTATAAAATACTACACTCAGAAGTGATACCAGCAGGTAAAAGCAACGTCGCCATCATCTCTGGAGTGTACGCTTTAACGTATTTCTCAACCTCAGGGCGAGTACCAACAAAAGTCATTTTACCTCTTAAAACGTCTATGAGTTGGCTTATTTCATCAAGCCTACACTTACGGATAATCTTACCCATACGAGTAATTCTCATATCGTTTTTTACGGTAACCTCGCTACCTAGTTTAGACGCATTTGCAACCATTGACCTAAATTTAAAAATTCTAAACTTTTTACCGTACTGCGTTATTCTTTCTTGACGGAAAAAGACTGGACCTTTGGAATCAATCTTAATTGCAATAGCCAATATCAAGAAAAGGGGGCTCAAGATAAGTAATAACGCAAACGAAACTACTATATCAAAAAGCCTCTTAAAAAAAAGCCCTAGCCTTTTCTTTTTTAGGATGTCGTAATATTTTCTAACTTCCTCCGTTTGCATTTCAGGAGGAAGTTTTTCCCATTTTACAAGTCTCATTAGATATGTTTTTTAACAACCTCTATATAGTTTTTAATTACGTAATCAACTTCTTCATCAGTCAAACACGTATGAAGAGGAAGAGTTATTTCATTCTCAAAGAATTTGTAAGCATTTGGATAGTCTGCTATGTCAAATCCAAGTTTTTTATATGCAGTATGCATAGGAAGTGGCTTGTAGTGAACGTTGCAAGCTATGCCTCTCTCAGCCATTTCATCGATAATTTTGCCTCTTGTTTCATAATCTACGTTAGGCACTCTAGTAATGTACAAGTGTCCCGAAGAAACGTGCTCGTTTGTATAGTGGTCAAGAGTTTGAATGCCTAATGGACGGAAAGCCGAATCATATCTTTCAATAATTTCCTTTCTTCTTGCAAGCATTTGAGGATATCTTTCAAATTGAGCAAGACCCATTGCACCCATTATATCCGTCATATTACACTTATACCAAGTACCGATAATATCGTATTCCCAAGCACCAAGTTTAGTCTTTGCCAAAGCGTCTTTATTTTGACCGTGTAAAGACAAAAGTTGAACCCTTTTATAAATCTCTTCATCTTCAACGCCATCAAATTTTCTCCACGTAAGAGCACCACCTTCTGCAGTAGTAAAATTCTTTACGGCATGGAAAGAAAACGATGAAAAGTCGGCAATACTACCAAGCATTTTACCTTTTCTTGACGCACCAAAAGCATGGGCAGTGTCAGCCAAAATAGCAACTCTGCCGATTGCCTTTTGCAAAGCAGAAGAAGGAACGAAAATATTTTTCTTCCTTTCAACTATTTCAAAAAGTTTATCGTAATCACAAGGAATACCACCAAGATCAACTGGAATTATAGCCTTAGTTTTTGGAGTAATAGCCCTCTCAAGTGCGTCATAATCCATCTCCAAGCAATCAGGTTGAATATCAACGAGAACGACTCTTGCTCCCGTATGACAAATAACCGAGGCAGACGCCGTGTAAGTATATGCCGTTGTGATAACCTCGTCCCCTGGACCAACTTCCAAAAGATGAAGAGCCATTTCTGCACATGCCGTTTGAGAGTTAAGACATACTGCCATGTTAACTCCACAATACTCTGCTATTCTTTTTTCCAACTCTTTTACCTTAGGTCCTGTCGTAATCCAGCCCGAAGCTAAAGCTTCAGAAACGTACTTTACCTCAAGTTCTGTTACATCAGGTGGTGAAAACTTTATAACCATAATCCTCTTTCCTTTAACGCCTTATTTGCGCACGAGCATACGCACGCGCACGCTAACTTTATAGTTATACTTATAAATATTATAACACTATTGCATTTTAATATCAATGATTTTTTAATTGTTTTGATTTTTTTTTAAAATTTAAGTATTTTCTTGTGGTTTTAGGATTTTTTTTGCAACAAAATGTCGAAAATGACGTTTATTTGTTTTCTATTTACTATAAAATTTCCACTTTTTTCTTCTAAACTTTTCTTACCTTACTTTTTAAGCGTAGTTTTTTGTAAAATCTTCCATAAATACTCCTATATGTAGGCGTATAAGTCGATTATTCTTATTCTAAACCACGCAAAAAACCTGCTAAAATTATACTCAAAAAACACAATAAGGGCTGTAAACTTTACGCTTACAACCCTTATTTATCATACGTTTCTAATTCATAGTTACGTCTTTTAACCTTTCGTATTTATCTAACGCCACACCTCTAATGGCTGAAATATATTCAGGCGAAGTAAACACTTCATCGCAAATTCTTTTTGCAAAAAAGATTACGGATGCTGAATAATGCAAACTTCCCAACTCATTAAAGAATTTTCCACTTTGTCTAGTTCCCATAAAGTCGCCACCACCACGCATATCAAAATCCTTTTCGGCAATCTTAAAACCATCGACGTTCTCACACAATACGTTAAGCCTTTCCGTCGCTTTTGCATCATCGGTAGTAGAATATAAAAAGCAATAACTCTTATCTCCACCTCTACCAACTCTACCCCTTAATTGATGGAGTTGCGAAAGCCCAAATCTTTCAGCGTTATATATAATCATAACCGTAGCGTTTGGAACGTCTATACCGACCTCAACAACGGTTGTAGATACGAGCAAATGGCTCTTTTTATCTTTAAAATCTTGCATGATTTGAGCCTTTTCTGCTTCTTTCATTTTACCATGCAATAATGCAACTTTTACCCCGTTTAAAGACCTAGACAACTCTTCAAAGAGTTCGGTAACACTCATTATCGTACCCTCGTCGTCCCCCTCAATTTTAGGACAAACGCAAAATACTTGTTTACCATCTTTAACCGTCTGTTCAACGAATTTAAGCATACCCTCATACTTTCTTTCAGGTACGACAAAAGTTGCAACAGGAAGTCTGTTTTTAGGCTTATCGGTAATTTCAGTAACGTCTAAATCACCATAAAAAATCAAGGATAAAGTTCGTGGAATTGGCGTTGCACTCATTACTAAAACGTCGGGAATTATACCCTTTGCAACGAGCGAACTTCTCTGCTCTACACCTAATCTATGTTGTTCATCACACACGCACATAGAGAGGTTATAGAACTCAACGTCGCCTTGAATAACGGCGTGTGTACCAACAACGATTTTTGCTCTACCTTCTTTTATAGATTTTTTTATTTCACGTTTTTCTTGTGCCTTGGTTGAACCACTCAAAAAGACACTTTCGTAGTCAGGGAAAATCCTTTGAATTATCTTAAAATTTTGCTCTGCCAAAATCTCTGTTGGAGCAAGCATTACTGCTTGATATCCACTCTTTACTGCAATATAAATAGCACATAAAGCAACTGCCGTTTTGCCACTACCAACGTCGCCTTGAAGCAGTCTATTCATAGATTTTGCACCGGTTAAATCGGCGTAAATTTCGTTTACGGCTTTCTTTTGCCCCTCGGTAAATTCAAAGCCAAATCTCTTTATAAATTCACGTATATCATTTGCCTTGCAGGCGTAATTATTAATTCTTATTTGTTGACGGTCGCCTTTGATAAGTTTAAAAGCCGAAATTAAAGTAAAATATTCTTCTATAGCAATTCTTTCAGCACCTAATCTTTGGCTCACCAAATCCTTCGGGCTATGCACGTCAAAGTAAGACTTTTTAAGCGATTGTAAATTGTATTTTTGTTGAATACTAAACGGAATAACAGACTCCACGTCAAGTTTAGAAAGAGCGTTTAAAACAACGTCTCTCATACCCCTTTGGTTGAGGTTGCCCTTTAAGGAATAGACTGGCACGATACCTTTTAAACGAGTGTTATTATCAACCTCTTCAAAAGTAGGGTTGGTAAGCGTAATTCCACCAAAATCGCACCTAACTCTGCCGTAAAAAAGATATTCTACACCTGGTTTTAACTTGCTTAAAACGTATTGCGAATTAAACCAAATCGCAGAAAAACCCCTCATTCCTTGCTCTACAGCAACTCTAACACACGTCAAATTTCTAGATGTTTTAAAAACTCTTGGTGCAGTCATAATAACACCACTAGTTAACACCATTTCGTTATTATAACACCTACTAAGAGGTACTACGTTTCTTAAGTCGAGGTAGTTTTTAGGAAAATGTCTAATTAATTTTTCAGGCGTATCAATACCTAGTTTTAATAAATCCGAAGCCCTTTTATCGCTTATGCCCTTTACTTCAGTTATCTTCATAACTACCTCCTTTTAGTATTTTTTATTTTTATCTTTGCTATGTTTTAATATTTAAAAGCGGAAAACCAACTAGATTTTCCGCTTTGTTTTTTTGAGAATTTACACTCTAAACTTTTAAAGTGACGTTTTAAAGGGTTAGAAACAAGTTAGGCGAGGCTCATAAATTGATATTGGATGGAATAGACCTTGTCGGTCAGCAACGTGACGTTGCATCCTTGTTTTCTTCACTCTTACAAAGTAGTGTTTAAAGGTTTAGAAACAAGTTAGGCGAGGCTCACTTTAAGCAACAAGACACAATAGACCTTTGTGGTCATTGTGGTTTGGGGCTTAAAGTAGAAACAAAGCATAACGCAGTTTATAAGCCTTTAAAAATTATTCGAGGGAAACAATATAATAGTATATTGGTTGCCCACCTAAGAAAAGTTCAACGTCTACGTCTGGATACTTCTCTTGTAACATTTCTTGAAGATTCATTGCTTCTTCTTCGGAAACGTCTGCACCATAATAAAGATTTATAAGACTATGTGATGGGTGGAAAAGTTTTGCTACAAGATCACAAGTAACCTTTGCAATATCGTTGCCCTTTGCAAGAATCTTCTTATTATCAAGACCGATAATATCGCCTTGAGAAAGAGAGAATCCGTCAACCTTAGTGTTTCTTACTGCATAAGTAACTTGACCTGCCGCCACGTTATCTACTGCATGAATCATATTGCTAAGGTTTTCTTCTGCAGAATCATCCTCGTTAAAAGCAAGTGCAGCAGAAATACCTTGAGGTATGTTCTTTGTTGGAACAACGTAAATTTTCTTGTTTTCAACAAGAGATTTAGACTGCTCTGCAGCAAGAATTATATTCTTGTTATTTGGGAAAATAAATACGTTTTCAGCATTTATTCTTTGAACGGCATCAGCAATATCTTGAGCAGAAGGGTTCATGGTTTGACCACCCTCTATAACTCTATCAACGTTGATATCCTTAAATATTGCAGAAAAACCACTGCCAGAACAGATAGAAAGCATACCCATTTCTTTCTTTTCTGCCTCATACTTTTTAATAAGTTCACGGTTTTGTTCAAGCATATTTTCAATTTTTACTTTATCAACTTCACCAAGTTGTAAAGCCTTTGTAATTGCTTGACCTGGGTTGTTTGTGTGAACGTGAACTTTTACAAATTCAAGGTCACCTATACAAATAACGCTATCGCCTATACCCATTAAGTATTCTCTTAATCTGTCGATATCGGCAAGTGTTGTTCTTTTCTTTAAATTGATGATGAAAAATTCAGTACAGTAGCCGAATTCTATCGTGCCGAGATTCATAATATCGGCGTGCTCCATAGCCGAATCAACCTTTACTTCTGGTTGTTCAACAGTTGCACCGTCAATTTCTTCACCGATAAGACCTTTGTACATACCCTTATATATAGTCAAAAGTCCCATACCACCAGAGTCAACTACACCTGCTTTTTTAAGCACTGGGAGAAGAGTTGGCGTAAGGTCAACGGCTTCTTGACCTTTATTAATAATCTCTTGCATAAAGGATTCCATATCCTTTACTTTGCCACACACAGCCATTGCATGTTCAGAAACCATACGGCAAACGGTAAGAATAGTACCTTCCTTTGGTTTAGAAACTGCACTGTACGCTACGTCAGTTGCATTTTTTAAAGCCTTTGCAAAAGTTTTAGTATCAAACTCTACTTTATCCTTTAATATAGCGCACATACCTCTAAAAATTTGAGAGGTTATAACGCCAGAGTTACCTCTTGCACCTTTTAAAGCACCTCTTGAAACAGAATCTGCTAAATCGTGCAAATTGTTTGACTTGCATGCCTTGAGTTCTTTGATTGCCGATTGCATCGTAAGACTCATATTAGTACCAGTATCACCGTCTGGCACAGGGAAAACGTTTAAAGTATCTATCTGCTCTCTATTTACCTCGAGCAACTTTGAAGCGGCGGTTACCATCTTTGCAAAAGTTGCGCCGTTTATATTTTTCTGCATGAACTTTCCTCCGATATATATGTGGAAATAGAGGCTTATATCTTAAGCCCCTCGAATAATCAAAGTTTTACGCCGACAATGTTTACGTTAACGGTATTTACAATCATACCCGTAAATTGCTCGACTTTATATTTAACTGAACTTTTTAAAGATTCGGCAACTGCTGAAATTGAAACGCCGAATTTAATAATAACGAAAATATCGATAAAAATTCTATCGCCGTTAGTAACGACTTTTACGCCTTTACCACTTGAATCACGCTTAAAAAGCAACGAAAAACTGTCAGACAATTTTCTTGAAACCATCTCAACAACACCATAGCACTCAAGTGCGGCGTGCGCTGCCACTTTAGCAATAGCTTCATCAGATATAGAAATTTTACCGTAAATATTAGAAGTTGTTACTGACATAGCTTTCTCCTTTCCTATACATTATACTATATTTTTATTTCTTTTACAAGAGTTTTTCTCTATTTTTTATTTAGAACTTATTTTTTATGTTATTTTTCGATAAATAGCCTAAATTTTGTTGCAATTATATTTAAATTGTGGTATATTATCTATGCTTAAATTTTACTAATCCCTTTGGAGGTGCAATATGTCAAGAGTTTGTAGCGTTTGCGGAAAAGGAAAGTTATCTGGCAACAAGGTTAGCCACAGTAACCGTAAAACTCCTCGTTTATACAGTGCTAACGTTCAGAAAGTAAGAGTTGTTAAAGACGGCGTAGTTTCTTCTGAATATGTATGTGCTCGTTGTCTTAAGAGCAATAAAGTAGAAAGAGCATAAGTCTTAAATTGACGACACAATTCGTTATTAAGAGGGCGGAACAACAGTTCCGCCTTTTTGTCGTATTTTACGTGTAGGTAAATATAATATGATTATACGAAAAACTGAGGCTAAAGACCTTAACGAAATTAGCAAAATTTACTCAAAAGCAAAAGAATTTATGCGTCTAAACGGCAACCCTAACCAATGGAAAGGCGACTACCCTAACGCTTTTGATGCAGAGGAAGATATAAAAAACGGCATTGGCTACGTATGTGAGGACGAGGGCGAAATAGTAGGTGTTTTTGCTTTTAAAATAGGTATTGAACCTACTTATAACAAGATTTTCGGGGGTAAATGGCTAAACGATTTACCCTACGCTTTTGTGCATAGAATAGCCGTTTCTAGCCACGGAAAAGGCATTGTCGACTTCTGCTTTAACGAGTGTTTTAAACGCTTTCCAAACCTTAAAATTGACACGCATAGAGATAATATTCCTATGCAAAAAGTATTAATAAGAAACGGCTTTTCTTATTGTGGAATTATTTATCTTGGTAGCGGCGAAGAGAGGCTTGCTTTCCATAAGACTAGCAATTAGTCTAAATACGATTGCAATTTTTACAAAACTGTGATAAACTATAAATATATTTTAATAGAGGTGTGTTATGGCAAAAAATAAAGACAATTTATTGACAATGATAGATGAAAACGGCAAAGAAGTTACTTACGAAATCTTGTTTACTTATCACTCTGATAAGTTTAATAAAGACTACGTACTTTTTATTCCACAAGGTGCAGAAGATTCTGATGAAATCGACGTAGAAGTAGGTGCAGCAGTCTATACTGAGAACGGCGAAGACGGTGGCGAACTACTCCCTGTTGAAACTGATGAAGAATGGGCAATGCTTTCTGACGTTTTGGACGAATATATGGACGACGAAGAAACAGCCGACGAAGAATAATTTAAAACCAATATAAAAGGTGAGCGAGCAACGTGACGTTGCATCCAACGTATAAGCGTTACTTTTCAACTTGTTTTGATATAATTAACCCATAAAAACAAAGAGGTGAGCGAAATTTTTCGCTCACCTTTTTAAACTACCACACTCTTGTCCAACTGTCATTTAAATACCTAAAATTAGTGGCCTCCCATTTCTTCGAAGAATATTGTTTTACTTCGCACTCAAACTCATTTATCCACTTTGTACCATGTTCGTCAGTCCAAGTAACACGACCACTTACCTCATAGCATTCGTCATTTATCTGTTTTCTATTATCAATTTTTATATCAGACTTAACAAAATCCTCACCACCAATATTTGCAAGACACATTTTTCTTGCATCCGCATCTTTAACTGCCAAATCAATCATTTCAATGACTGTGAGTTCTTTTTTCTTAGACTCTTTCTCTTTTGAAGAACAAGCAGTAAATAAGCACGCAGAAAATACTAGGCAAATTCCAATTAAAATAGTTATAAGCTTCTTCATTTTCTTTTCCTCCTTT
>JAFVSF010000009.1 GCA_017503885.1 Clostridia bacterium | reverse complement strand
CCTAATTTAGAAAGAGTTTACTCCGGCACTATTAAAGATTTAGCAAAGAAAATAGATGAAGAAAATTTAAGTTTTAAAACGCTTTAAAACAAATTCAAAAATAATCTATGATTATTTTTGTTTCACGTTAAACAAATTAGTTTCACATAAAAAGGATAATATTTCACAATAGGTAAGTATCTAAATTTTAAAAGGCTTAGATGCGAGGCAACGTGACGTTGCATCCGTGTCTTTTACCTAACTCTTACAAAGGAGATTTAAATGATTAGATACGAGCAAGACGAGGCGTTTGCTTTTTAGAGGCAGGGAGCGACCTCTTTGGTCGCAGGAATGTCTATAAAAAGCAAAGAACAAAGTATTGCGAAGTATATAAGCCTTTAAAAGGAGAAAATTATGAGTTTTGAAAAAATCAAGGGTAAACTTGGCTTCGGCTGTATGCGTTTAAAAAACGATAATAACGTAGTTGATGAAAAAGTCTTTTGCGAAATGATTGACTACTTTATGCAAAACGGTTTTAATTACTTTGACACTGCACATATTTACCTTGCAGGAGAAAGTGAAAAAGCACTTAAAACTTGCCTTGCAGATAGATATAAAAGAGAAGATTTTGTTTTAGTTGATAAACTCTCTTACAGTTGTTTTGAAAAACAAGAAGATATAAAGCCGTTTTTAGAAAAACAACTTGCTCTTTGTGGGGTTGATTATTTTGACTTTTATTTAATGCACGCTCAAAGTGCAGGCAGTTATAAAAAATACAAAGCATGCAATGCTTATCAAACGGCTTTTGAACTTAAAAAACAAGGTTTAGTAAAGCACGTTGGTCTTTCTTTCCACGATACACACGATGTTTTAGATATGATTTTAACTGAAAATCCAGAAGTTGAAGTCGTACAAATTCAGTTTAATTATATGGACTTTGAAGACCCTGTAAACGAAAGTAGACTTTGCTACGAAGTTTGTAGAAAACATAATAAACCAGTTCTTATTATGGAGCCCGTGAAAGGAGGCAGACTTGTAAATCTTTCTCAAAAACCAAAAGAGATGGTAAACTCTTTAGGCGATGGTTCTTTAGCAAGTTGGGCTATAAGATTTTGTGCAAGTTTCGAGGGCGTTTTGATGGTTTTATCTGGTATGGGAAGTATGGAAATGATGAAAGATAACGTTTCCTTTATGAAAGATTTTGTTCCTCTTACCGAAAAAGAAAAATCAACTCTTTTAGAAGTTGCCGAAATTTTAAAGAAAGAAAATTTAATACCTTGTACTAATTGTCGTTACTGCGTTGATGGATGTCCAAAGGGTATAAAAATCCCTGATTTATTTGCAGTTTATAACAAAATGATAGAAACTAACTCTTTTAATAAAGAAGACTATGCAAAGGTTTTAGAAAATTCTGCATCTTCAAAAGAGTGTATTAAATGTGGTGCGTGCGAAAGTGCTTGTCCTCAACGCTTGGAAATAAGGAAACTTTTAAATAAACTTTATTGGACTTATGAAAACTGATATACATATTCAATCTTTAAAGGCAAAAAAAATATTACAAGAAAACGGTTATACTTGTGTTCTTATCAAAGATAAGCAAGAATTTTATAGCCGAGAAAGAGGGGTAAAACCACTGCTTAATTTTTTAGACTCTAACAAAGACTTTTCGGGTTTTTTTGCCTCTGATAAGGTTGTTGGAAAAGCAGCATCTATGCTTTATATTTTACTTAAAGTAAAAGAAATTTTTGCTGAAGTTATAAGCAAGCCTGCACTAGAAATTTTACAAAAAAACGGTATTGCCGTATTTTATGATAAACTAGTTGAAAGAATAGAAAATAGGACAAAAGACGGGTTTTGCCCTATGGAAGAAGCAGTTTTAAATTGTAATTCTCCTAAAGAAAGCTATTTTTTAATAAAAGAAAAACTTATTTTTTTACAAAATAAAGGTTAAAAAAAACACTTTTTCGTTTTGAAAAAGTGTTTTTTTATTTGTTTTTTTATAACAATTCTATATTTTGTTTTTCACAATTTTTTATGTTTTCTTCATCCCAATAACTCGCTTGCACTTCACCGACGTGAACTCTTCCTAAAAGTAGCATACAAAGTCTTGATTGACCAATACCTCCTCCTATTGTTAAAGGTAATTCTTCATTTAAAATATCTTGGTGATATTTATATTGTAATCTCTCTTCTTTATTAGAAATTTTGAGTTGTTTTTTTAAACTTTCTTTATTAACTCTTATTCCCATACTAGAAAGTTCTAAAGCCATATCTAATACTTCATGATAGAAAAACAAATCTCCGTTTAAATTCCAATCGTCGTAGTCTGGCGCTCTTTTATCGTGAGGGCTTCCATTTTTTAAGTTATTGCCTATTCCTATAATAAAAACTGTTTTATATTTTTTTGTTATTAAATACTCTCTTTCTTTTTCTGTTTTATCTGGATAAATATCTAAAAGTTTTTGGCTATCTATAAAAAATACGTTTTTGTTAATTTCTATCTCTTTAAAACCTTTTATTTTTAAAAATTTATTGGTTTTATAAATAGCGTTTACTATTTTTTTTACGTTATCTTTTAAGAATTCAATATTTCTTTCTTTTATTTCTATTACCTTTTCCCAATCCCATTTGTCAACGTATATAGAATGAGTTTCATATAAATTTTCATCTCTTCTTATAGCAGTCATATCAGTATAAATTCCTTTTCCAACTGAAAATTTATACTTTTTTAATGCTAATCTTTTCCATTTTGCAAGCGATTGAACAATTTCTATTTCTTTTCCGTCTTTTTTAATATCAAAAGAAACTTTTCTCTCTATTCCACTTAGATCGTCTTGTAAACCACTTTCCTTCGTTACAAATAATGGCGCAGAAACTCTTGTTAAATTTAATTCTTTTGCAAGATTTCTTTCAAACCTATCTTTTATAACTTTTATGTATTTTTGTTTTTCTAAAACACTTAACTTTTTATATTTTTCTTTAATAAATTCCATATTTTTTCTTATAACGGTTGCTTTCTCTCTTTCCCATTCCCACGTGGGTATAGTTGAGGGGTACTTTTTATTTTTTCTATCTTTATAAGCGTTCTCTTTGCCTCTTCTAAAGGAAGATTATATTCTTTTATTAAAGAATATTTACCACCTAAAACGTTTACGGCGTTTTGGGCTTCTTTTATTTCTTCTTCTGCATTACCCTTTAAGGCTATAAAACTTCCGCCTACTTTTATAAAAGGCATACAATATTCACACAAAGTATTAAGCCTTGCCACGGCTCTTGCAGTAACGTGATCAAATTTTTCTCTATATTTTTTATCTTTTCCAAAATCTTCTGCTCTACCATTTAAAACTTCAACGTTATTTAAATTAAGTTCTTTTATAACCTCTTTTAAAAAAATACATTTTTTACCGGTAGACTCTACTAAAGTTAAATTTAAATCATCTCTTACAATTTTTAAAGGTATAGAAGGAAACCCTCCACCAGAGCCAATTTCAATAACTTTAGAGTTATCCACAAATAAATCTTTACATAAAACGCTATCTAAAAAATGTTTCACGTAAACGTCTTGTTTTTCAGTGATTGTTGTTATGTTAAATTTACCATTATAAAAAAGCAGAATTTTTCTATAATTTTCAAATTTTTCAAGTTGCTCGTCGGTAATTGAAATACCGTTTTTAAAAAATAAATCTTTCATAAGTATATATTATCACAAAGAAAAAAAACTTTCAAGAAAAAGTTATTCATTATAAAAAATTCTTTTTTTGGCTCAATGTTGATAACTATTTATAACTATGTGGAAAACTAAAAAAAATTCAAAATTTTATAATTTTGATACTATTTGATTGATTTTTTTTCTATTATTATTTATAATAATATATATATTATTATATGTATGGTCTAAATTTTTGAAAATCTTTATTGTTGATAAAGTAATCGTTATCAATATTTTATCAACTTAAAAAAACACTTTTCAACTTTTAATT
>JAFVSF010000145.1 GCA_017503885.1 Clostridia bacterium | reverse complement strand
CCTATTCCGTTACCCTCTTTTTTTGTAGTATACTTGGTCTGATAAAACTTTTGAAATATCTTTTCATAATCTTCTTTAGGAATTTCTGGACCTTCATTAGTAACAAAAACCGAAAGCCCCTCTTGATTTTTTTCTATAGCGATTTTTAACACCCCGTCTTTTTTAGAGAATTTGATGGCGTTGTCGATAAGATTAAACCAAACTTGCTTTAGCAAATCTTCGTTTGCAACTACATCGTACTCTTCAAAATCAACGTCTAATTGCAAATCTTTTTTTGCCCACTTTTTTTCAAGTAACAATAAACATTTTCTAATCTGTTCAGAAAGATTAAACTCTGTTTTACCTGTCAAAATGCCTTGATTTTCAATCTTAGTAAGGTTTAAAATGTTCGTCGTCATATCCGAAAGCCTATTTATTTCCTCTTCAATAATCGAGAGGTATTGTTGTTGCTTTTCCTTTGAAATATCGCCCTTTTTCATAAGGGATATCAAACTGCTTACGGATACTATTGGGGTTTTAAATTCGTGAGAGAAATCGTTTACGAAATCCGAACGCAAAATCTCTGTATTTTCAAGTTCTTCGGCAAGAGAATTGAATTTTTCGGATATACCGTTAACCCCTGCAACTTTTACAGACTCTATTCTAACTGAAAAATCGCCCTTTGAAAGTTTTTCTAATCCGTCCAATAGCGTATAGAAAGGTTTTAAAATAACCTTTTCAAATATAAACGTCAAACTAAGACCTAAAACAATACTTATAGAGGCAATCATTATTATCCAGCCAAACGACGTTTCTTCAAGGTCAAGATCTGAAACCACATTTACTTCAACGAAAACGTATTGTAAAACTGCAACAAAGAAAACTGCGATCAACAAAATTATGGCCACACCAAAAATAAAGGCAAGGCGAAGGTAATTTTTTTCAGACAATCTCTTTTTCATTTCTTTTTTACCGCCTTATATCCTAAACCTCGTATCGCCTCAATTTCAAAATCATCCCAATTTTCAAATCTTTTTCTAAGTCTACCTACGTGAGTTGTAACCGTTTCGCTACCAGTATCACAGTCAACACCCCATATCTCATCCATAAGTTGAATGCGAGTAAAGATTTTGTTAGGAAAAGAAAGCAATTTGAAAAGCAATAAAAATTCCTTTTGAGGAAGTTCTTGCACTTCGCCTTTTTTCTCTACCGTGTAACTATCGTAATCTAAAATAACGTCGCCAACAACAAGTTTACGGTCACTGACAATCTTCGCCCTACGAAGTAACGCTTTAACGTGCAACAAAAGTTCTTCGGTATCTATTGGCTTTGTCATAAAGTCATCTATACCAACGACAAAACCCTTTTTTCTATCTTCCGGCAGTTGCTTTGCCGATACCATCAAAATGGGCATCTCACTGTCGATAGCCCTCATTTCTTTAGTAAACTCATACCCGTCCATGTGGGGCATCATTATATCTACAATAGTGAGGTCTATATGCTCCTTTTCAAGAACGTCAAATGCCTTTTCTCCGTTTTCTGCAACGAAAACAGTATATTGTGCCGACTCAAGAATTTCTTTCATTGCATAGCGTATATTCTTATCGTCGTCTACAACTAAAATATGAAACATAAGGACTCCTTAATTTGATAAAATTGTTAAATAATCAACCTATTGGGCAGTTTTTAATCAAAAAGTTCTTCTTCAAGCATTGCACAAAGAGCATGGTAAATAGGAAGATGATATTCTTGTATTTTATACGTTTCGGTTTCAGGAACTTTAACACAAACGTCTGAAAGAGCAGAAAGTCTGCTATCTTTTTCGCCTGTAAGTGCCACGGTTTTTAAGCCCTTAGCCTTTGCTACTAAACAAGCGTAAACGCAGTTTAAGGAATTGCCTGAAGTGGAAATTGCAATAAAAGTATCCCCTTCGTTTCCAAGCCCAGAAAGTTGTTGTGCAAACACTGCTGAAGGCTCTTTATCGTTAGAATAAGCCGTCGTTAAAGAAATATGAGAAGTCAATGAAATAGCAGGCAAATTGCCCTCTAAAACCTCTTTTAACTTCTTACTCTCTTCGCAGTCTTCTAACCTAGATAAAAGCCCTTCATCAGCCTTTCTACACTTTTTAAAATTTTT
This sequence comes from Clostridia bacterium, assembly GCA_017503885.1. Classification (GTDB taxonomy): domain Bacteria; phylum Bacillota; class Clostridia; order Christensenellales; family Borkfalkiaceae; genus UBA10281. The sequence continues at coordinate 4,616 of JAFVSF010000145.1, read as the reverse complement.
CATAAGTTCGCCAACGATATGTTCGCTATCAGCAGCACTACCACCATTGCCACAAACTAAAATTTTACCACCACGTTCATAGGTTTGCTTTGCAATTTCAAACACTTGTAAAATTTCTTCTTTACAAACGAACAACGCTGGATGCTTAATTATAAGTTCTTCATAAATTCTTCTTGTAGTATTTTTCATAAATCCCCCTGTGCGACAACGAGTGCCGAAACATCGCCTATATTTTCACTTAATTTTGCAGGAACAACTTTAACTGCTTGTTGAGAATAAATTAAACTCTCTTTTTTAATTACTTTTTCTGCATAAGGGTAAAGCAAGTCGCCACTTCTCATAAATACGCCACCTATTACAATCTTTTCCGGATTGAAAAGGTCGATTAAAATACTAAGTGCTTCGCCAAGCATTTTGCCACTTATTTTATACACCCTCTTACAAAAACTGTCGCCAAGCCTTGCGTTTTCTGCAAGAACCTTTGCCGTTATATTATCTTCTCCACCAATTTTTTGTACAAAATCTGGAGTAATACCCTTTTTCTTAAGTTTTTCTAGTTCAATAAGGGCAAGACGGCGTATTCCACTACCACTGCAAAAGCCCTCGCACGAGCCTGCTTTATTGTAACCTATAGGTCCACTTTTTCTAAGTCTTACGTGTCCTATTTCTCCTGCGTTGTCGTTAGTACCCGAATACAGTCTTCCATTTAATATAAGACCTGAGCCAAAACCTGTGCCAAAGGTAATAAAAATCATATTTTCAGTGCCTTTGCCTGCACCGTATTTCCACTCTGCAACTGCACATGCGTCGGCATCGTTTTTAAGATGGGTTGGTACGTTAAACTTGTCCTCGAAATACTTTACGATTTCAATTCCATCCCAAAGAGGAAGTGACGGTGGCTTTTTTATAATGCCCTTTTTACTATCGAGTGGACCACCACAAGCAATTCCTATACCGTCTATTTGATGCAGTTTTCTCTTTTCTTCGATAAAATTAGAAAAAAGTTCTAAAATCTCTTCGGGAGTTTTCCCTGCCGTTGGAAAAGTTATTTTATCTAAAATTTCCACGTCTTCTGCAAGATTACCAAGCACTGCAGCACACTTTGTACCACCAATATCTAAACCTATATACATATTTCCCCCTACCACTATGGGTGTAACTTTTCGCAAAAACTGTAAGGAATAACTAAATTCCCTCTACCTGTTGCAAGCGATATATCATTTTTTCTGTAGCCGTGAAAATCACTTCCACCACTTTCTTTCAATTCGTATTCTTTTGCTATTTGTTTTGCAAGTAAGGTTTCCTCTTCACTATAAGTTGAATAGACCGTTTCCATACCCTCAAGCCCATACGGTTTAGCGAGATTTAAAAATTCTCTTAAACCTTTTTCATCCAAGTCCAAAAACGGATGAGCAAGCACTGGAACTGCACCGATTGACTTAATAAACTCTATAGTTTTAAACACGTCTAATCTTTTTGCCGAGTGATAAATTTTTCCTTTTTTAGAAAGAATAGTGGTAAACACTTCTTTAACCGTCTTTGTATAGCCCTTTTTGTATAAAACCTCACCTATATGTGCTCTATTCATTGTGCCTTTGCACGTAGCACGCACTTCTTCGTAAGTAATATCGTAACCGTTCTCTTGCAATCTTTTTATCATTATGCGATTGCTTTCATCTTTATTTTTTCGCACTTGTTCACAAATGGAATTTACCTCGTCTAAATTTTCTTTTTTTATAAAAAGACCTAAAACGTGAAGTTCTATATTTTTATAATCTGTAGAAAACTCCGTGCCAATAATCCCCTCTATATCACACTTTTCACATTCTTGCAAAAACTCGTTTATGCCATCCACGTTATTATGGTCGGTAAGGGCTATTGCAGAAAGTCCTACTCTTTTTGCCTCCTGCACGAGTTCTGTTGGAGAAAACGTGCCGTCGGAATAATTTGAATGTGTGTGCAAATCGCAAATTTTCATCTGCCGTAAACCTTCTTGTAAATTTCTTTAATAACCTTTTCGCTTTCGCCAAGCAAAGTAGGATAACTTAAAATAACCAATTCTACGTCCTCTTCGCCAAACCTATAAGACGGTTGCATATACTTAAATGAATTTTGACAAAAGCCGTTTCGCATATAAAAGTCTAATCTTCTTTTGGCAATTTCAGTAGTATTTGGTTCAACCTCTAAAACAATCTTGTCCCACTTTGTTTTTGCAAGGGTTAACGCCGTAGCACCAAGCCCTTTATTTCTAAAAGACGGATATATTGCAAAATGTTCTATAAAGCAAAATCCATCCAAATTCCAAACGCCTAAAAGCCCTACTTTCGTGTCATTTTCTTCTATATGAAAAAGAGTATATTCTTTCTTATCTAATACTGCTTTTGCCTCTTGAAACGTTCTTCTTTCGCAAATAGGAAAACTCTCCTCTATGCAAGAATACACCTTGTCAAAATCTTCTTTTTCTACCCTTTTAAATTCCATAATTTATTACCAAATAGTTTTTATTGTCTCTATTGAAACAATAGTAATACAAGTTACAACAAGAACTAAACCAACTATTCTATTTAAAGTTTTTGCCTTTGCCATATTTGCAATTCTTGATGCTAGCAAGGCAAACACAAGCGTAGATATAACGCACACGTCTAAATATAGCCAATTTGGAAAATCTCCCATAATAAAACGACTTGTAGCACCTGTAAACGCTGTAAACGACATTATGAACACGCTTGTTCCCACTGCAGTTTTAAGTTCGTAACCGAGCACCGAAGTTAAAAGAAGGAGCATTAACATTCCTCCACCGACACCAATAAAACCGCATACAAAGCCTACGAACATACCACAAGCAATAGAAACTATGATAAATCTAACTCTATTAGTTTCTTCTTCTGCCTGCTCTGTTTTCATAACTGGCCACAATATAAATTTAAGTCCTAAAACAAGCATAAAGACAAGCGACACCAATTCCATTGCCGTTGCCTTAACAAAACCTGCTACCCAACTTCCGAAAACGGTAAACACTAATACCGTTACCATCATAACAAGCCCGTTTTTTAAATCTATATTTTTATTTTTTGCATACGTTATAGCACTTAAAGCACTAGCAAGCACGTCGCTTGCTAAGGCAATACCAACGGCTTCGTAGGCTGGTACGTCTAATAAAATCATAAGCATAGGCGAAATAATCGTTGCCGCACTAAGCCCTGCAAAACCCGTACCAATACCTGCACCAAATCCTGCAAGTACGCAAACTAAAATCTTAATAAACATTCAACACTTCCTATTAGTATTTGTATTTATTTTAGCATGCTTTTGTGAAAACTATATTAAAGATGGTAAATTTTTAATATTTTATCTTTGGCTATGTCACAACGTATGACTGATTAAATTTAAAGGGTTAGATACGAGCAAGACGGAATTTTTGCGAGATTTTTGCAAGGGAATTACCTTGTTGGTAATCGGAATTGCAAAAAGCCGTAAAAAGACTACTATTGCGAAGCAGATAAACCTTTAAATATCAGTCACGAGTTGTGATAGAGCCTTATCTTTTATCTACTTTTTCTTCTTTAAAAAACACTATAGATGCAACAAGACTTATTGCACTTGCAAAGATAAACAACACGCCAAGTTGAGCAATCATATCAGTAACAAAAGGTTTACCTGCCTCTGGATGCCAAGTGAGAGTAATACCCGAGTCGGTAACGAAATGAAAAGTAAAGTAGGAAATAGCAAAAATTACTAAGCCTATAATTAAGTTGATAAGTGAAAATTTTAACAAGTTCTTTTTAGTCATATTTTTATCCTTTAATTGGTGTCTATTTTCTTTATAAATTTACATTTAGGGTAACTACTACAGCCCCAGAAAGGACCATATTTGCCCTCTTTAAAAACCAATCTAGACTTACATCTAGGGCAAATATTATTGTCCAAATTACGCTGTTGGTTTTTTATATTTTCAACGTGTTCATCATTTGACAACCTCTTATTTGCTGCCATTATTTTAGCCTGAATCATGTCCATTTCAAACTCTGAATACGCAACCCCACTGTGAAAATTTGCTAAATATGATTTTAATTCATTAAGATTTATAACATTAGGTATATCAATTTTATCGGCATTATTTTGAGCAAAAACAATAACAGAAAAAATCTTATATTTTCCACCTAAAACCTTATTTAAATGATAAACGTGCGAATTATTTTGTTTTACAGGGTTTCTAAATTGATGTTTCTCTCCATTATACAATGTTTGAGTCCACATTTCTTGGTTTTCATAACCAAAGATCCACCCTTTATAATTTTTCGTTTCTATGCAAAATATTCCATTTCTTCTAATTTCAACATGGTCTATTTGGTGCGAGTAACCATTATCGTCAACTAAAGTTACGTTATTAACCTGCCTATGCGAAACTTTACCAAACAGTATTGGATTTAATTTTGAATCGACTTTGTTTTCCCCTTGTCTGCCAGCCCTTTCTACTTTTTTTTGAGAAACTGCTTTTTTAATCTTCTTAATACTTTCAAAAAGTTTCACTTTGCCTATCCTTTATATTTTTTAGCAAGGCCACCCTCAGAGGTCTCACGGTACATTACTTTTAAATCTTTACCCGTTTCATACAT
>JAFVSF010000144.1 GCA_017503885.1 Clostridia bacterium | reverse complement strand
TATGAATATTGACTCCACCAACTTTTCGCCCGTAGAGTGGGAATTGCTCGCTAAAACAATCGAGCAAAATTACGAAGGGTACGACGGGTTTGTTATATGCCACGGAACGGATACTATGGCGTATACGTCAGCCGTGCTTTCTTTTCTTATTCCCAAAAGCCCTAAGCCTATCGTTATAACAGGCTCTCAAAAGCCTATTGATCTAATGATTACAGATGCTAAAAACAATCTTTTAGACAGCTTTTTGTATTGCGTCAGTAAAAAGGCTTGCGGTGTTAGCATAGTCTTTAACGGCAAGGTTATAAACGGCGCAAGGGCTAAAAAGATGTATTCCAAAAATTACAACGCCTTTTCGAGTATAAACTATCCGTTAGTTGCGATAATTCAAGACGGAAAGGTAATGAGCTACCGTGACAGAAAGTATTCGGGTAAGCCTGTGTTTTACAGTAAGCTTGACCCGTCCGTCGGTGTGTTTAAGATTATTCCCGGCGCAGACAGCAAGGTTTTAGACCAATATTTTAGCTTTTACGACGCGGTAGTTGTAGAAAGTTTTGGTACGGGTGGTATTCCCGACGGAGAAAACAGAGGGTTTTATTCGGTAATAGAAAAGTGGAAAAAGAAAGGTAAAATTCTCGTAATGTGTACGCAGGTCGTAAACGACGGTAGCGATATGACCGTTTATAAGGTGGGAAAAAGTCTTAAAGAAAAATACGGATTTTTAGAGTCTTACGATATGACGCTTGAAGCGGTGGTTGCCAAGCTCATGTGGATACTTGCAATTACAAAAACGCCTTATAAGGTTAAGAAAATGTTCTACCGTAACGTGGTAGACGAAATTTTATACACAGAGGAATAAAATGATTAGAAAATTTGCCAGATACTACAGACCGCATTGGAAGCTGTTTTTACTTGATATGATTTGCGCACTGCTCGTTGCAGTTTGCAATCTCGTATATCCAAAGGTTGCGGGTGAAATTACAAAGGTAAGAGAGATAAACTTCGTAATTATGTGGGGTAGCGTGCTACTCGGCATATTCGTTTTAAAAGCCGTGCTCAATTATATAATCGCATACTGGGGGCACGTAGTCGGCGTAAGAATTCAAGGCGATATGAGAAGAGATTTGTTTAATCATCTTCAAAAATTACCGTTTTCTTATTATGACGAAACAAAAACAGGCTCTATAATGAGCAGACTTATAAACGACTTGTTTGAAATCTCAGAGCTTGCCCATCACGGACCCGAGGATATCTTCTTATCGCTTGTAACCATGATTGGAGCACTTATTATGGTGTTTACCATACACCCTCTTTTATCTCTCGTGGTTATAGTCGTTCTTCCGTTAATAATATTGATTGCCGTAAAGCTCAGAGGGGGAATGATGAAGTCTTTCAGGCTTTCGAGAGAAAAAACTGCGGAGATAAACTCTGCGGTAGAAAGCTCTGTTTCGGGTATAAGAGTATCTAAGGCATATACTGCCGAGGTGCACGAAAACGAAAAGTTCAACCATGCAAACGAAGGACTTCAAAGCGCAAGAGCAATGCAGTATAAGGCAATGAGTAATTTCCATACTGCAATGAGCTTTTCAATGGACTTTTTATATTTGCTTGCCTTTGTTGCAGGCGGTATACTTTATTGCTTAGACTGGATACAAATAGACGGTCTTACCGCATACGTTTTGTACGTAGCAAGCCTTATAACTCCTATAAGAACCTTCGTTGCAATTTTTGAGCAAATTCAACAGGGCATGACCGGGTTTGAAAGATTTCAGGAAACGCTTGCCGAAATACCCGAAAATGAAACAAAAACCCCTGTAGAAGTCGATAAATTGCAGGGTAACATTGTTTTTGACAACGTAAGTTTTAGATATAAAAAGCAAAAGGACGACGAGGAAAGCCTTATTTTAAACGACCTCTCTTTAAATATAAAGGCAGGCGAAACGGTGGCTTTAGTAGGTCCGTCGGGCGGTGGAAAGACTACGCTTTGTAACCTTATTCCAAGGTTTTACGAGATTGACGAGGGCAGAATTTCAATCGACGGAATAGATACTCGTGATATGAGATTTTACGACCTTCGCAAAAATATAGGTATAGTAGCTCAAGACGTGTTTATATTCAGCGGTACGGTAAAGGACAATATCGCATACGGTGATTTTTCTGCGACCGACGAGCAAATTTACGAGGCTGCAAGGCTTGCCAACATTCACGATTTTATAACCTCGCTCGACGATGGATACGACACGTACGTAGGTGAAAGAGGTGTTAAGCTCTCGGGTGGACAGAAGCAGAGAATAGCCATAGCAAGGGCTTTCCTTAAAAACCCACCGATACTTATTTTAGACGAGGCTACGAGTGCGCTTGACAACGTTACCGAAATGCAAATTCAAGAGGCCCTCGAAAGACTTAGCGTCGGCAGAACGACCATAGTCGTTGCACATAGACTTTCAACCGTTAAAAATGCCGACGAGATTATCGTTATAGATAGCGATGGGGTAAAGGAAAGGGGCACGCACGTTGAGCTTTTGGCTAAAAACGGAATTTACGCAACCCTTTACAATTATCAATTCAGAAACGCTTGATAGGTTTAAAATGCTAAATAATAAAGACATAATAGAGCTTTTTAATAAAGATGAACAGCATTTTGCCCTTGCAAAATACGTTTTAGACAAGGGCGGTGAGGTCTTGTATGCCGAAAAAGACGGGCTTTTGATGCTTTTTAAGGGTATTCACGTGCTTTTCGGCACGAGTAAGGACGGGCTTAAAAAAGCCCTTTCTCTGGTTGAAAGGGCTGACTGCTTTGTTTGCTCTTCAGAGGAAGAAAGCTGTGCCGTGCTGAAAAGGTTTAAAAATATAACAAGACAAAAGCCTTGCTATCAGATACTTTATAAAAAGCCTTTTGGGGTGGAAATCCCACGTGAAACAGTTGTAAAGGTGCTGGAGCCAACCGATGAAAATATAGACTTTGTAACAAAGACATACACGTTGGGCTTTGCAAGAGAGGATATTAAAAGGCTAATGACAGACTTTACCTTTTACGCAACTTATACAAACGGAGAGATTTCCGGCTATATCGGAAGGCACGACGAGGGCTCTGTCGGTCTACTTGAAATTATGCCTAAATTTAGGAGAAAGGGGCTTGGAGCGTTTTTGGTTGATTACTCTGTAAAAATGGTAAACGAGCAAGGCGATATTGCATATTGTAATATAGAAACTACTAATGAAAAAAGTTTAAAAATGCACTTAAAAATGAACTTTATTCCATCGGATAAATTTGTGTATTGGTGCAATTAAACGACTTATATAAAGACTTTTAGGGTAGAAAAAGATAAGATGAGAGTATTTTTAATCGTACTTGACAGTTTTGGGATAGGCGAGCTTGACGACGCAGAAAAATTCGGCGATAAGGGTAGTAATACTTTAAAGGCTTGTTTTGAAAGTGGCAAACTTTATATTCCTAATATGGCAAATCTTGGGCTATTTAATATCGACGGGGTTGACTTTGGCGATAAAAAATTAAGCCCTATTGGTGCGTATGGAAAAATGCTTGAAAAATCTAATGGTAAAGATACTACCGTTGGGCATTGGGAAATAGCAGGTGTGATATCTAAAGAGCCATTGCCAACATACCCCAACGGTTTTCCTGAAGAGGTTATAAAAGAATTTGAGTTGAAAACGGGAAGAAAGGTTTTGTGCAACAAACCTTACTCTGGTACTGAAGTTATAAAAGATTATGGCGAGGAGCATTTAAAAACGGGGGCGTTGATAGTTTATACGTCGGCTGATAGTGTTTTCCAAATCGCCTCGCATGAAGATTTAGTGCCAATAGAAACTCTTTATGAGTATTGTAAAATTGCTAGAAACATTTTAGTTGGAAAGCACGGTGTAGGTAGAGTTATAGCCCGACCTTTTGTTGGCGATTTAAAAAACGGTTTTAAGCGTACTGCAAATAGAAAAGATTTTTCTATCGAGCCACCCAAACTTACGCTACTAGATTATATGAGTGGTAGTGGGCTTGACGTTTTTGGCGTGGGTAAGATAAGTGATATTTTTGGTGGCAGAGGGCTTACGGAAAGTTTTAAAACAAAATCTAATACTGACGGAATAAATACTGTTAAACGACTTATAGGCAGAGATTTTAATGGTATTTGCTTTATAAATCTAGTAGACTTTGATATGGTTTACGGGCATAGGAACGACGTTTTAGGTTATACCGAAGCACTTAATTATTTTGATAGTGAACTTGGCGAAATTTTAAACAGTCTTTCTAGTAGCGACGTGCTTATAATAACTGCTGATCATGGATGCGACCCGTCTACACCTTCTACAGACCACTCAAGAGAAAGCGTGCCTTTGCTCATATACGGGCAGTCAATAAAGAGAGTTAATTTAGGTGTTAAGCAAAGTTTTGCAGATCTTGCTAAGACTGTCGCCGATATGTTCAATATTGATAATTCGTTAGACGGAAGAACGTTTAAAAAGGATATTACGTTATGAAGAGAAAAAAATTAAGTCTATTTAGTTCTTTGCTATCTTTAATGGTGGCACTTACTTATTTAACACTGGCAATCGTACTTATAATTAGGGCTGTCGGTGCAAAAGAATACGTGCCGACTGCCGAAGATAGTCTTTGGATTATAAAAGTTTTAAAAAGGTTAAAAGAAGCAGGTTTTAATATATTCTTTTCTATAACTGGCGTGGTTTTATCGGTAATACTAGCCCTTTATAGATTAACCTTGACATATTTTTATGCTAAAGTTAGTAAATCTGATGAAGCGTTTTATAAAGCAAGATTAGGCGAGATAGTATTTTTCTCTGTGCTTGCAGGTTGTGTAATTGGTGTTACGGCGTGGTTTTGCTTTGGATTGCAAGGTGTGTTCCCAGTAGAAATTCAGCCTTTTATATTAGCACTTTTTATTTCGTACATATTCCTTTGTGCTATGCCTATTTTAGAGATTCCTTTAGTATATGGTTTGAAATTGTTAAAAAAGAAACCAATGCAAGCTGTTCCTACAAAATTGGGAGTTGTTCAAGAACTTGATGAATTGGCAGATATAACGGCAAAAGCTACTGCACTTAAACAGGAAGAAAAAAAGGTACAAGAAGTTGTTTACGCAGAGAAAAAGGTACAAGAGGTCGTTGTGCCACGCACAAGAAAGGTTGTCGAATACGTTACGCCATTGTGGGATAGAAACGACGTTGTTTATGAGGGAAATAGCAAGTCTAAATACACCAAAACAGGTGTGCGTAAAAAGAACAGAAAGCCAAGTTATAACAGTGCAATTCTTCGCATAAGCAAGCCTTTAAGTCGCAGAGGCAAGTTAAAAGCGATATCTTTATCAAAGATTAGGTCTAATTATAGTCGACAAGGAAATTGTAGTAAAAAACGTAGATAATCAACTTATACAAGGGTATATATTGTAATAAGGTGGGCTTATGAAACGTGTTATATATAAGATAATAATATTAGTTGCACTGTCTTTTTGTTTTTTATTGGGCGGATGCACAGATGCGCTATATAGTTGTACAGAAGTGGGGCAGGGTTTAGAAGCATTAAGTAGTATAGAGGCTTATGGCGACTATACCTTTCAACAGGGCAGTACGTATATTTATAAAAACGAAAAGTTTTCTATAGCAAGTGTGTTAGCGGGTAAACGTGCTGAATACGGCATGAAAAAAGGCTCGCAAAGCGAAGGTACCTATATTGTAGAAAAGGATGATTATATATACACTTTATATAGATTTGGTCGCTATACTAAAGACGACGTTAGCTATAGGGACGTTTTGATTGCTCGCGCGCCTAGGGCTAACCCAAGGGACTTAAAGGTTGTCGTTGCGCTTAAAAAAGTAACTGGTCGAGAGCCATACATTTATATTTTGGGCGACTATCTTGTTTTTTGCAGTAACAACATTTACGTTTACGACACGCAAACGTTTAATAGGGTAAAACAGTATTCAATAGATTATTTTGCAGGTGACGAAGCGTGGACAGAAGGCGAATATTTTGCTATTTGTGATTATAACGGCAACGGAAAAGGTTATACTTACACTATTTTAGATGAAGACTTAAATGAGTATAAATTTAATAACACTTATGAATTAAGGCGTATTGATCTTTATAAAGACTACTTTATAGTTAAAGAAAGCGAAGTTTATAATTTTAAAACAAATGAATTGTTAGACGCCGAAACTGCATCTTTAATATATCAAGAAAATGAGAAGAGAAATGAAGCAATATCGGCAGAAAGGCAAATGTTTACTTATAATGGTGCAAAGTATAGTTGGCATGCAGAAGATACGCAAAATCCTGAAAATATGGATGAGACAAACGGCAATAGTTACTATACTTATTATCCTGATTTGGTTATAACAAACCTGCAAACTGGTGAAAGGCACGTATTTTTACAAGAAGAGTTTTCTAAACAAGCGTCTGAAATTATAAACGCGCTTGGCACTATGATATATTGTGAAGATATTTTATCGGAAAACGGTGAACTGTATTTTGTCTATGCGTATCACACACCTGATTTTCAAAAAGGGGACACGCCAGGTGTGTTCTTTAAATATGACGAGCAAAGTGGCAAGTTGCTTTATATAGGTAGCGCATACTATTCTTACCTTACTCACGTATATAGAGGTAAAATATTTTAAACTGCAAAAAAATGCTTAAAAGAAAGGTGCATTGTTTGTACAATTCTTTTAAGCATTTTTTATTGCTTATTGTATTATTTATATTAAAACTTGGGTTTAAAAGATAGTTTTTCGTTAGTGCAAAATAGAGTTTTTTAAAAAGAAAAAGCTTGATAATCGATATATAGGCAACTTTTTTATAAAATTTGCTTTAAAATTTGCCAACTCGTGCAAAACATAAAATAGCAAAGTGAAAGTTGGGATGTTGCCGTTTGTAGCCTGAGGCTACGAGCGAGAGATTGGTTTTTTACACGAAAAAGTAAAATTATAAATGGGGTGGAGCGTCACGCTCCCCTCGGCAAGATTTCCTTACGGAAATGCGTTCAAAACACTATGTGTTTTGCTCGTATTCACCCACTGCCCATAAAAGTAAAAGAGTGGGGTGGATATTGCCGTTTGTAGCCTGAGGCTACGAGCGAGAGATTGGTTTTTTACACGAAAAGAAAAAAGGGTAATTGGGGTGGAGCGTCACGCTCCCCTCGGCAAGATTCCTACGGAATGCGTTCAAAATGCAACGCATTTTGCTCGTATTCACCCTATGCACAAAACCAAAAAAGACTAATGAAAATGGCAGGGGTGGATACCACCGTATCCCATAAATGGGAGCCCCTCGGTGGAGAGTCGTTCAAAACACTATGTGTTTTGCTCGTATACACCCACTGCCCATAAAACCAAAAAGACTAATGCAGAAATGCATTAGTCTTTTTGGTGGTGGGCAGGGGTGGATTCGGACCACCGAAGTCAGTGACGGCAGATTTACAGTCTGCTCCCTTTGGCCGCTCGGGAACCTACCCATATTTATATTTTTTCTTTGTTTGTTTTGTTTGGAGCTGGCGATTGGAATCGAACCCACAACCTGCTGATTACAAGTCAGCTGCTCTGCCAATTGAGCTACGCCAGCATGATAACCCATTAAAATGGTGCCCTAGGGCGGAATCGAACCACCGACAGGCAGATTTTCAGTCTGCTGCTCTACCGACTGAGCTACCAGGGCATATTTAAGCCCTTGATTTCTCAAAGGCTTTTTTAATGGCGACCTGGAAGGGGCTCGAACCCTCGACCTCTAGCGTGACAGGCTAGCGTTCTAACCAGCTGAACTACCAGGCCAAACAATAAAATTTTTGGTGGGCGTTCAGGGACTTGAACCCCGGACCAACCGGTTATGAGCCGGTTGCTCTAACCAACTGAGCTAAACGCCTTCAAGCAGTAATAATTTTGGTCGGGGTGAAGAGACTCGAACTCCCGGCCCCTTGATCCCAAATCAAGTGCGCTACCAAACTGCGCT
>JAFVSF010000143.1 GCA_017503885.1 Clostridia bacterium | reverse complement strand
ATGGCGTTCGCACTCACGGGTTTTGCAGGAATTTTGACCTACTCTAAACTCTTCAAAAAAGCACCTCAATTAAGGTTTGGTATAAGCGTAATTTTGGGTGGAACTTTCCGTTTTGCTTCTCACGTTTTAGCAGGAACTTTTGCCTTTGGTGCTTATTCGTTAGATAGTGGTTTAAGTCCATTTGTCTACAGTTTAGGATATAACTCATATGTTTTTGTTGACGTTGCTTTGATTTTAGTTGCAGGAATTGCTATTTTCTCTTCAAAAGCATTTCAAAAAGAAGTTGAAAGACTAAACCCAATTAACGACTAAATTTTTAATTGTCACTAAAATGCAATCTCTTGAAAAGAGGTTGCATTTTTTATAACTTTACGGTATTATGCGATTGAAATGTTTTTTAGTTTATGATATAATGTTCTTATGATATTATTTTTTGACACGGAAACAACTGGGCTCTTCCCCGGTAGAATAATTCAACTTTCGTATATTATGACGGATGGAGAAACTACTATTGCCAAAAATTTCTTTTTTGGCGTTTCTTTCATAGAGCCTTCTGCAACAAAGGTACATGGCTTTACCGTTGAGAAAATACAAAAGCTATCGGGTGGAAAAACCTTTAGTTGTGATATAGACGAAATTTACGATGACTTTTTGTCGGCTGATCTTATAGTTGCCCACAACGTCAAATTTGATATTGGCTTTTTGATTGCTGAATTTAACTATCAAGACAGAATCTTTAGATATAGAGAAAGTTTTGACACAATGAAAGCGTTTACTCCAATTATGAGGATGGAAAGGTCTAACCATAAGGGCTATAAATATCCAAAACTTGGCGAAATGTGTGAATTTTTAGACGTTTACCCTTATGATATAACAAGAAAAAGCATTGAGTTATTTTGTGAAGGCGACGTGGGCGGGCACGACGCTAGATACGATACAACTGCTCTATATTTATGCTTTTTTGAAGGGGTTAAAAAATTTGACCTTTTAAAAGAAACGGCATTAAAATACTTGCAATGTAGCCAAGAAATGTAGTATAATTAGTAGGCTTGAGGCAAAAAAATGCTTAAAGCCTAAAATATTGGGGATTCGCCAAGCGGTAAGGCTACGGACTCTGACTCCGTCACTCGGGAGTTCGAATCTCTCATCCCCAGCCATAAAGAGGCTACGAAAAAGATATAGCCCCGAAAAGTCCTTGAATTTCAAGGACTTTTTCGCATTTATAGGGTATGATTTCAAAATTCAAATCCGCAGATATAACCAAAGTGTTTTTAAACTCTCCAAGGATTTGAACTCCAACGCCCTAACAATCGAATAACTATAAGGCACATAGTAAAAAAGTCTATGTGCGAAAATTGAAATAATTAAATATCGGTTTGTGTCTCTGCCCTCGTTTCATAATGGAACGAGGGTTAATTTTATAAACATACTCCAAAACCCTTGATAAAATCAATATTATATGGTATACTATACTACGCGAAGCGAGGTATAAAGAAAGAGGTAAAGTTATAGGTATGTGGAAGGATAAGTATAAAACTGCTCCCATAGCAGAATTTTTAGGTTGGACATTATTTGTATCTTTATTGGTTCAATTAACATTGTTTCTTTTAGAGCCGTGGTCGATTTCCTATATGGAAAATGGGAAACTCACCCTCGGCTATACAATATATGCCGTTATCGGTATGTTCTTCTCAACACCTACGCCGTTTATTGCGTTGTTAATTACCCTAAAAAGAGCCGAAAATATCTCTATGAAAGAGTATTTCAAGAGAATTATACATACCCCTAAACCGTTGGCCACAATTATTATTACAGGATTGTTCTGTATCGGTGCGTTCATATTTGCGCTTTGCTGCGGTGTTCCGAACGGCTCTCCTTGGTATTTGATGCCACTTGGGTTTATCATAATGTTGCCCCTCGTAGGTATAGCCGAAGAGATAGGTTGGAGGGGCTTTTTACAACCCGAACTTGAAAAGAAGTTTTCATTCCCGATCGCAACATCTATTACCGCTGTCATTTGGTATGTGTGGCATTTGCCGATTTGGCTTATGCCATCGTCAAATCATTACGGTGACAGTTTAATAGGCTTTGCTATTATGATATTTGTGTGGGCGTTTGTTGCGGCGGCTATTTATAAAGCAACGAAAAGCACACTCGCTTGTGCAATCTACCACTCGTTTATAAATTCTATCGGTGCTATATATGATTGGAATGCACTGTTCGATGCCTATCCAAAGACGAACGGAATGTTGCTTTATTTCGGCGTAGTTTTTATTCTTGCCATATTTATATGGGTTTTAGCGGATAAAAAGGAAAAAGGCTTGATTTCAAAAGCAAAGTAATATTTTATATACTGTTTAAGAGCATAGATCAATAAATTACACAAATAAATTCCAATTTGCCGATGAGAATGATCTCGACTTCCTCGTTGATCTCATACCCAGATTGAGTTCGTAAAAATACAAAAATATCTTTTTCGTAGCCTTTATACAAAACAACCTAATCTAAGTTCATTTGGGTTAGGTTGTTTTTTGTTTTACTTAAGTTAAAGTGGGATTTGAACGGGTGGGTAGTTGGCAACTTGACGTTGCATCCTCAATATCTCTTTACTGCTTTAAAAAAAGGCTTAATTGCTACCAAATTGTAAAACTTTTAAAATGTTGCTAATATAATTACACTGCTTATTAAAAGCCCGTTGCGAGAATTCGCAACGGGCTTACGTTTTTAAACTTTATGCTTTATGATGAACTTTTACAACGCCAACAGCCTTTGCAACTTCCATAAAAAGTATAGGAAGAAGAGAAAGACCAAGACCTATAAGATACATCCACCAACTAAGAGTAGCCATTTCAAATATGCCTACTACACCTGGCACGAAGAGTACAAATGCAGTAAGAGCCGTACATACTAAGAGTGAAATGTTCATTGTCTTATTTGAGAAGAAACCTACTTTAAAGAGTGAGTGAGAACTTCTCATATTGAGTGCTTGAACAAGTTGGCTCATTGCAAGAACCATAAACGCCATTGTGCTACCTGCTTCGTGACTTCCGCTTGTTAAATAGAAACCTAATAAATATGCGGTAAGCGTCGTTACAGTCAACAATACACCGTTAAGAGCAATCTTTAAGCCAAGACCGTGAGCAAATAAACTTTCGCCTTTAGCCTTAGGTTTATGATCCATTATGTCTTTATCAACGGCTTCCATACCAAGAGCAATCGCAGGAAGAGAGTCTGTAACAAGGTTAATCCAAAGAAGTTGGATAGGAACAAATGGGTTGCCAAGACCTGCTACGAAGCCTAAAATTACTGTAGAAATAAATACTACGAGTACTTCTGCAAGGTTTGTAGAAAGTAAGAAACCAACAACCTTTTTAATGTTTTCAAATATGCCACGACCTTCTTTAACTGCTTCTACGATAGTAGCGAAGTTATCATCGGTTAAGGTCATATCTGCAGCACCTTTTGCAACGTCTGTACCCGTGATACCCATTGCACAACCGATATCCGCAGCTTTAAGTGCAGGAGCGTCGTTTACACCGTCACCGGTCATTGAAACGACTTCGCCCTTTTTCTGCCATGCTTTAACTATTCTAATCTTGTTTTCTGGAGAAACACGTGCATAAACTGAAATGTTTCTAACTTCTCTGTCAAGTTCTTCGTCACTCATTTCGTCGAGCTGAGCACCAGTAATTGCTCTATCTCCGTCAACGAAAATACCAAGTTCTTGTGCTATTGCAGTAGCAGTTACGATATGGTCGCCAGTAATCATAACAGGCTTGATACCTGCCTTACGACAAGTTGCAACGGCAACTTTACATTCAGGTCTTGGTGGGTCAATCATACCAACTAAACCTACGAAAGTAAGACCGTATTCAAGTTCTTCAAACGTAGCCTTTTCAGGAACTGCGTCGAGTTCTTTATAAGCAACTGCTAAAACTCTCAACGCATTAGAACTCATTTCGTCACAAGCAATTCTTGCCTTTTCTACGTCGCCCTTTACAGTTCTTTGAGCGATAACGTCAAACGCACCCTTAACGATAGCGATTGGCTTGCCGTTTATCATATTAACGGTAGTCATAAGTTTACGATCAGAGTCGAAAGGAAGTTCGCCAACTCTTGGGCTCTCTGCGTTTAATTCGTCTTGAACACCACCTGCTTTATGTGCAGCGAGAACGATTGCAGTTTCAGTTGGATCGCCGATATGCTTTTCTGCACCATCTTCAAAAACAACTTTACCGTCTGAACAAAGTGAGCCGTAGCAAAGCATTTTTAAGGTTTCGCCTTCAGCAACACCGTTGAAATCTATAATCTCGCCACCATCAACGTAGGTTTTAACGAGTGTCATTCTATTTTGAGTAAGTGTACCTGTCTTATCTGAACAAATTACAGAAGAACTACCAAGAGTTTCTACTGCAGGAAGACGTCTAATTATTGCGTTACGCTTAACCATACGTTGTACACCGATAGATAAAACGATAGTAACAACAGCAGGAAGACCTTCTGGAATAGCAGAAACTGCAAGAGAAATTGCAGACATAAACGCACCCATAATAACTTCGATGTTAAATGGTTTGCCAATAACGTCTCTTACAACTTGAACGACAAACATTACTGCGCAAATGCCCAATACGAGAACACCGAGCATACTGCCGAGTTTTGCAAGTTTTTCTTGTAATGGAGTTTTAGATTCTTCTTCGTTTGCCAAGATACCTGCAATTTTACCCATTTCGGTTTGCATACCGGTAGCAGTTACTACTGCAACTGCAGTTCCGTAAGTGATAGAACAACCAGAGAAAACCATATTAGTTCTATCGCCGATAGGTGCTTTTTCTTTAACTTCAGCGTCAGCAAACTTTTCAGATGGAACAGATTCGCCCGTTAAAGCAGATTCTTCAGATTTTAAGTTAACACTTTTAATAAGTCTTGCGTCTGCAGGAACGAAATCGCCTGCCTCAAGTTTAATAATATCGCCAGGAACAAGTTCAGCAGACATTATAATCTTTTCTACACCGTCACGAATAACTCTTGCGTGTGGCGCAGACATATTTTTAAGTGCGTCGAGTGCTTTTTCTGCTTTACTCTCTTGCACCACGCCCATTATTGCGTTAATTAAAACTATCGCTAAAATTAAGAAAGGTTCAACCATTTCAACGGGATCAAAGTGATGTTTAGAAATACCGTCGTAAATGGCAACACCGAGCGAAACAGCTGCAGCGATAAGAAGAATGATAATCATTACGTCTTTAAATTGTTCTAAAAAGCGTGCAACGATACCTTTTTTCTTCTTCTCTTCAAGTTTGTTAGGTCCGTATTTTTGTACGTTTTCGGCAACTTGAGCCGAAGTAAGACCTTTTGTTTCATCGGTTGAAAAAGCCGACAAAACCTCGTTTACGTTCTGACTATGTGGTGTCATACTTCTCCTTTTGCACTTTTGTGCTTAAAATATTTAGAGCATAAAATAAAAAAGCCATGCTCTAGGCATGATCTCGCTATTTAAAACTAAACCGAAACCGTTTGGTTTGTGCTACCGATTTAGTTACGGAAACTCCGCCAACTACTCCTCATTGATATAATTATATGCAATTAAAAAATTTTTGTCAAATATTTTAATAATTATTTTATTAAAATAAGGTGTAAAGTGGGTGAACTTTTGCTCACCCACCCCTTTTTAATTGCCTAAAATATTTTTTATATCGTCTTCTATAATTTTTGCGTTATCTGTATAACAGATAAACGACAATTCATCACCCTCTAAAATTACCGTATCGCCGTTTGGTAACACACTTTCTTCGCCACGAACAATCTTAGTCACCCTTACGTCGTTAGGCCATAGCACGTCACGAATTTCTCTTCCAATAGCAATCGAGAGAGGCATTGCCGTAAGCGTAAACTTAACTTTTTCCTTTTTAATTTTTTGATCGGATTCTTCAACGATTTGCTCTAATAAAGTTTCGTAAATACTGTCTGTTCTTGCAATATCTCCAATGAAATACCCGATTGAAACGCCGATAATGACAGGTAAAAGAGGGGTAAAACTATGCGACATTTCAACAACGATTATAACAGCAGTTATCGGTGCTTTTACTACGGTTGCAAAAAAACTTGCCATACATATCATAACGAGAGTGTCTTTACTAGTTTCGCTCATTCCTAAATGCACCCAAACTTCAGACGTGAGCGCTCCAATACACGCACCGATTGCTAGCATTGGTATAAACGTACCACAAGGAACGCTTGCACCCATATTTAAAACGGTCACTAACGCTTTCATTACAAGCACTATTGCAAGCGTATATATAATAGGAATACCAAAAACAGTAGGCGTTTGTTCGTGAGCAAGCGAACCTAAAGTTTCAATAAAGGCATGTCCACCACCCATCAAATTAACGGTTACAAGTGAAAAAAGTCCACCTATAAGCACGGCAATCGACATTTTTACCCAATCAGTCTGCCACCTAGCCTTTAATTTTATTTTCTTTAAAAGTTTTCTTACCCAAAATACTGATTTAAATAAAAGAACACCTAAAAGCCCACAAATAATAGCAGACAAGACAACGAAACCATATTCCCACATAGGGATTTCCGAAAGCAAAAAGGAAACAAAACCACTGTGCATATTAAGGTTAAAAAGTAAAAATAAAGCAGTTTTTGTGAGCATTCCCGCAATAACGGATGAAAACGCACAAATAAACACTTCGGGAGTAAACCTTTTATGAGCCTCTTCAAATGCAAAAGCCATACCAGACATCGGTGCTCCTATCGCTATTGCTAAACCTGCACAAGCACCACCCGTAATTTGATAACGCCTTATCATTTCATT